>DAOVSY010000476.1 GCA_030633365.1 Spirochaetaceae bacterium
CTTGAAAAACTTTTGGATGTACTGGAGAATGCGTATAGTAACAGGAACGATTTCATTAGAAATCTTCGTAGTTTAATAATTCATTTGTACTCATTTATGTCAAAATACTGTCATTTTCACCAGATGTGGAACAGGGAAGAAAATAGTCTTGAACAAAATAATAATACAATAATACTTGAAATGAGAAATAAGATTCTGGATCTGATAAGACGTGTTTTAATACAGGGACAGAATGAAAAATTACTTAAAATAAGTATTGATATTGATACTTCTGTGCAGCTTATCTACTGTATGATCAATTATTTACCATTTAATAAAAATATCGGACAAACTAAAAATATTAGAATAGATTCGCTAATGGAAATTCTTTTAACCGGAATCGGAATAAAAAATATAGATATATCTGTACATTACGAGGAATACAAACATGAATCCAGATAAAAAAAACCAAAAAGGGAAAGTCTGCCTCATTGGCGCCGGTCCGGGAGATGTTGGCCTGCTTACATTAAAAGGTGCAGAATATTTATCCAGTGCAGATGTTGTTGTATACGATTATCTAAGCAATGATTCTCTGCTATCTATGTCAAAAATTGATAGTGAACATATATATGTAGGTAAAAAGGCTTCTGATCATACTCTGACTCAGGACGGTATAAATAATTTGCTGATTAAAAAAGCAGAGGAAGGTAAATCTGTTGCACGTCTGAAGGGTGGAGACCCTTATGTATTTGGAAGAGGGGGGGAAGAAGCTCTTGCACTGTCTGATGCAGGCATAGATTTTGAAGTAGTTCCAGGAATTACATCCGGAATTGCAGCAGCAGCATATGCAGGTATCCCTTTTACCCACAGGGGAATTACCTCCACAGCTGGATTTATTACAGGCCATGAGATGGATGGTAAAGATGAAAGTGGCATAGACTGGCATTCCATTGCAGGACTGGGTACTCTTGTCTTTTATATGGGTGTTAGAAACCTTCCGGTTATAGTAAAAAATCTTAAGAAGGAAGGACGCAGTGGAACTACACCTGCTGCAATTGTTCAATGGGGAACAATGACTTCCCAGCGATCAGCTGAGGGTACACTTGATACAATAGTTGATGTTGTTGAAAAGGAAAAAATATCCACTCCGGCTCTTATTATAATAGGTGATGTTGTCAGTCTTCGATCAAAACTTAACTGGTTTGAAAAAAAACCTCTTTTTGGGAAAAAAATAGTAGTTACAAGAAGCAGATCCCAGGCATCGGATTTGTCAAAAAAATTAAGAGAACTTGGTGCAGATGTAATAGAATTTCCAACTATAGAGATATCTCCCATACCCAATAACTCAAATTTAGTAAAAGCACTGGAATCAATTTCAGATTATTCATGGATAATATTTACTTCTGTAAACAGTGTGGATATTTTCTTTAAAAAAGTAATGAATTTAAAAGATGTTCGTATTATGGCCGGAATTAAAATTGCAGCAATTGGATCGGCTACAGCCATGAGTCTTACTAAATATGGATTAAAAGCTGATATAGTCCCAGAGAGATTTACATCTGAGGGTATTGTTAAAGCACTGGAAAATAATAAAGTAAAATTAGAAGGGGAAAAAGTTCTTATACCTGGAAGTTTAATTGCAAGAGATCTGCTTCCTGTATCCCTGACTAAAATGGGGGCTTTTGTTGATGTTGTCCCTATTTATGAAAATAAAACACCGGAATATACTGCTGAATATATTGACAATATATTCGATAATAACCTCCATTTATGCACATTTACTTCATCTTCCACGGTTACAAACCTTGTAGATATTTTGAATAAAAATAACCGGAGTAAGTATATATCAACTATAAATGGTGCATCCATTGGACCTATAACATCAGAAACAGCAAAAAAAGCAAATATTAAACTATTAATTGAGTCTGAAATTTATACAATTCCAGCTCTCGTATCAGAAATAGTAAATCAAACAATAAAAAAGGAAAAAAAATGATTGGTATCTCAAAACTATACTGCGGATCGGTCGAAGCATCTGATCCAATAAGATATGGAAGAAATTCAGGAAAACTACCCTCACATCTTCTTCAGTTTTCAAAGGATAAAAAACCAGTAGTAGTCTGGAATGTTGGACGTCGTTGTAATCTGCACTGTATTCACTGCTATTCACAATCTGAGGATGTTGATTATCCGGATGAGTTAACAACAGAAGAAGGAAAGGCTTTTATAGATGACCTTGCTCAGTATGGCTCACCTGTTCTTCTATTTTCCGGTGGAGAACCATTGATGCGTGAAGATCTTCTGGAATTAATCGCCCATGCCCGGAAAAAAGGGATGAGAGCTGTTATATCTACAAATGGAACACTTATTACAAGAGAACTTGCAAAGAAATTTAAAGACCTGGATCTCTCTTATGTCGGTATAAGCCTCGATGGTCTTCAGGAAACCCATGATAAGTTTAGAGGTAAAAAAGGAGCCTTTGTTGAAGCTATGCAGGGCTTGCGGTATTGTCAGGAAGCAGGGATTAAGGTTGGTCTGCGATTTACTATGAATAAAAAGAATGTAGAGGATATTCCTGGTATTTTTCAGCTTTTAAGGGATGAAGATATTCCAAGAGCATGTTTTTACCATCTGGTATATACAGGCCGGGGCAGTAAAATAATTGATGA
>DAOVSY010000429.1 GCA_030633365.1 Spirochaetaceae bacterium
ACTCCTGCATGACGTAGATTTCTCTTTCTTTTGGTAGTTTTCTTCGTCAGAATATGACCTGTACCCTGCTTTTTGTATTTCACTTTACCGGAAGCGGTAACGCGATACCGTTTTGCAGCTGCTTTTCTTGTTTTCATTTTTGGCATTGGTTTTCCTTTGTATTTATTTTTTAGCCACTTCTAAGGAACAAGATCCCCCTAGTGTTGCTATTTATAAGATTAGTAATCTTATTTTTTATTTTTAGGACTTAAAATCATTGACATAAATCTTCCTTCCATTTTTGGAGGATTATCAACATTAAACCCAACTTCTTTCTCATTTAACAGATCAATTGCCTTAATTAAGACATCTTTACCTAATTCTGTATGTGCCAGTTCCCGTCCTCTGAATCTAATAGTAACTTTAACTTTGTTACCTTCTTCAAGGAATTCAATAATATGCTTTGTTTTAAAAGCGAGGTCATGTTTTTCAATTCTGGGCTGCATACGAATTTCTTTAAGTTTAACAAGCTTTTGTCTTTTCTTTGACTCTTTTAATCGTTTTTCCTGTTCGAACTTATATTTTCCATAATCCATTATTTTACAAACAGGCGGAGTTGCCTGTGGTGCTATTTCAACAAGATCCATACCAGCCTGGTTTGCTCTGTCTATTGCATCTTCAATAGCAACTACATCCTGATCTCCATCATCTGTAATTAATCGAACTTCTTTTACACGAATTGCCTGATTTAATCGCAAATCCTTTGCAGCCAATATTACTCCCTCTATGAGGATACTTCCCCACGATATTAAATTTGGCGTTACTATATCATTAGTGCTGGAAAGAGTCAAAGGGGGAAAGGGGACATGAGGTTCTTGAAAAGAATAACATTTGAATATATGATTAAGACATGAGTAAAATGACAATTAAAGAGTTACTTTCTCTCTCTATTGAATGGACAGTACAAATTAGTAAGTTTTATGAAGATTTCAGGAATAAAAATGATGATATCTCTTTTAGAAAACTGCTTGCAACTATGATTGAACAGGAAGAGCAATACACAGAGTATTATAAGGAAAATTTAACTAAACTTAACTTAAATCTCGATTTTGATATTGGATCAGAAGGAAATATTGAGTTTAATGATAGTTTTGAAGATATCCCGGATTTAACGGGTATGACAAAAATAGAATTTTTAAAAAAAGCTGTTCATTTTCAGGATATTTCTATTAAAACATCTAATTTTCTAAAAGAAATATCAAAAACTGAAAAAGGGAAACAAATATTTAAAGAGCTGTCAGATGAAGAAAATCGTCATATGCTTATATTTAAAGATCGTTTAGATTTAGAAGAGTTGTTTTAACTATGTATATATCATTTATTATCAGTTTTTTTCTCCTTATCTCTATACCCTTGTTTTCAGGGATAGCAGTATCACTTTTTTTTAAATCAGATTTTATTTCCGGAAGATTTAAAAAAGTTTTTTTTATGGGTATGTTTTTCTATGTACTGGCTCAGATACTACTTTTACTTGTGGGCTTATTTTATAAGATAAATTATGATAAATCAGCTTTGTTTATATATCTCTGGATTAATGAAATCTTTATTGTTTTACTTTTTGCATTAGCAGGATATTTTTTAATGCTCAGAAAGGGTTTATTCAGACAGGATAGTTACAGGGAATTCCCATTTATTTTTTCTTATGCGTCTGGGTTCTTTGCTTTTTCCGGGTTGAGTAAAATTGTAAACAGCCTTCTTAAGTTTGATGCTTATATTTTATTTATCTTTCCTGTAATTCGTATTGTTGTATTATTACTTTTTTCCATTTTAATAATTGAAGCAAGTACAAGGAGGGGATATGTTTCTATACTCATTTATAGTTTGTTTCTACCCTTGACTCTTCTTTTGGCCCTGGTTCCATGGTTTTATTATATAAATTATTTTCCAGCTGCAATTGGAGTTACTTTGGCTATTATTGCTGGTGCTTTGTTGCTTTTCTATCTATTCAAAAAAGATTATATCAGAAATTAATATAAGGTTTTTTATTAAGAATTTCAAACATATGAGAATAAAGTATTTTATAATTACAGTATTAGTTCTATTTACCTCAGTTTCATGTACAAAGGTAGAGATTATTACTGATTCTTACTGGATTCACCTTGTTGAAGATTTTAATGGGAATGCTTTTAAATTAAAGTTAGATTCTTTTTTAATGGGAAGTTCTCTTAGTTTTTCTATAGTTGATGTAAAAGATGATATTCCTGATTTGACACAAATAAATAGTTCAGAAAGTGATATATACTTACTTAGCCCGCTATTAAGTTCAGGAATTAGCACATATTCGAAAGCAGATGGTAATAAACTTATATATTATTTTAACAACACAGAAGATAGAAGTACTGATTCTGATGATAATCTGGTTAAGATTGAAAGAGACAGGAAGGATTCTTTTTTTGAAGCCGGGGAACTGTTAAGCAAGGATCTGGAAAGCAGTTTTATCCTTCCTATTATTTACAGTGTTAATAATAAGGTACAAAGAGAGGAGGCTTTAAGTTTCCTGGAAGGTCTTAATAAAAGTGGAAAAAATATAGGTATAATTTCTGTTGAAGTTGATAATAGTACGACTGAATCAGAAATTAGAAACTTTTTTGATTCGGATATAGTTAAAAACAATGAATATATAGTTATTTTTGCAAATAAATGGAAAAATTTATGTTTTGAAATATCTGAAAGGGACAGAAAGCATATAGTTACTTCTGACTCCTGGTTTAACAGTATTTTTTCCTCTTTTATCCTTTTTAGTATAGAAGATGACATAAATGGAATGTTAAAAAAGGTATATTATAATGCCAAAATGAAAAATCTTGCAGATATTACATTAGAAGGTTATATTTATAAGTGATATTTTACCATTTAATAGAAAAAGATTTGACAAACAAATAGCTAAGAAATATAATTCTACATGCTTGTATATTGTATATGCGTAATTTAACAAGGAGTACAGAATGAGAAAGGGCAGCATTCTTATCATATGCCT
>DAOVSY010000264.1 GCA_030633365.1 Spirochaetaceae bacterium
GCTTTATTCGTCCCAGAGTATATTCTGTTTTTGCCCAATATAGATAAGCCTCCTTAAGCAATGAAGAAGGTTTATTTTCAAGAAATAATGAAAAAAGAGATGAGGCCTCTTCCCAATTCTCCTGCTTAAACATAATCAGACCTTTCCAGAAAGGAAGATAATCAATAAACCGTGTACTTTTATAGCGTGATTCAACACGATCAAATAAAATTTTTGATTCTTCTATTTTACCTGATCTTAAGGTAATTACTGCAATTCTAAAATATGCATCCGGTACATACTCAGATAATGGATAATTTTCCATTAAATATTCATAACGACTTAATGCAAAGTCAAGATCACCATTCTTATATCTGCTTTCTGCTTCATTGAATATTATCCGTTCTGGTGTAAGAGCAAATAAAATTGCTGTGGTAAAAATTAGTATTAGACTTATTGTTATTTTTCTCATCGGAATAAAGATATACCACTGGATGAAGTATTTCAATCTATAGAAGGAGTATTTTTCATAAACCCTGAAGGGGTGTAATTTCTCAACACAGAGTGAAGCTCTGTGTTCCGGCATAACCTAAACTCTCCCAGCCCTGAAAGGGCGGTATATGGATCATAGGAGATAAATAGTTCAACAAGAAAGATACTTCTTAGGAGAACGAGGGGCTGCACCCCCCGTTAAGAAAGAGAACACCCCTTCGGAGCTGAAGAATTGTACAGAGTTTGTATTTACTGTATGCAGAAACATCTCTTTTATTTCTTCCTCCGCCCACTAATTTTTTCCAGAATACAATAATTCCATATTTTCCACTAAATATGTAGAAAAGAGACCAAATGACTGGTATATTATTTATATGATTACAGTTAACCAAATATTAAAAGAAGCAAAAAGATTACCAGATGATCAACGACTTTCTCTTGCTCACCAATTGTTAATGCTTGGAGAACCACAATTCTCAGAAGATATTGAAAATAGCTGGGATATGGAAATAAGAGACAGGATAGCACAATACGATCGTGGTGAAATCCAGACACGTTCTGCTGAAGATGTTTTTTCTGACATTGATCGCAAACTTCAAATATGAAACCTGAATTAATTAGTGAAGCTGAAGAAGAACTAATAGAAGCAATAATATGGTATGAATCGAGAGAGAAAGGATTGGGAAAACGTTTTAGGGACGAAATTGCCCAACAAAAAGCAACAATCCAAAAATAAAAATTAGAATGAACATTGATTGGTCAACTGAAATATTCATCAATTAACTCCTTTGCCTTAAAATACAAACTGCTAATGGTTTATCAGCCATGAGGATTTTGAAGACACCAAACTTATCGACATATCAATAAATCTTCCTAACGTCATATTTTGTTCAGTTTTAGAACTGCTAACTGTCACAGGAGAACTTACACAGAAGAACCTCCATCCTCATATTACAGGTCAATAAAATCTTCACAAAACCAAACAACTACTGATGATACCTGTCAGGGATTGTAGTGGCGCGCAGCGGTATTTTGTAGGGAACAGGCATGCCTGTTCCTTACAAAATACGGAACCCACGAAAAGCCCGGCCTGCCGTAGGGGCGCAATTTATTACGCCCATATGACAGGTGACAGCCAAAATAATAATAATTAAATTTTACAATAAATATTAACGTCTAATAACAGGATTAAAATTTATTCCCGAAGGTTCAAACCTTGCAGAAGCTTCTATCTGAACAAGATGTATATAATTATCTTTCCAATGGGATTTTAGATAGTCGAGACTTAACTTTTCATTAAGAGAATAAACAATTGCCTGGAAATTCCCTTTTTTATCAATATATGGAAACAATGCAACAACATGAGTATGCTGTCTTAGATATGGAGGCTCATTGGATTTACTGTTAAGAGAACCAAGGTAAAAATTATAAGGGTAAGTAACAGCTAATTCATAGAGTACAGTTTTTAAATTTTCTATGGGGTACCCAATATTTTCCTTATGATTATGGTAACGAAGATTTTTAATATCTACTGCGGACAAAAGAGAATCAGGTTCGTGAAGTTTTAGAACTTCGTAAGCCAAATTCCTTGTCCAGTCAAGACCAAAATAAGGATCCTTCTCATCCTCCAGTTTTTCACTCCATTTATTACCCCGTAATTCATAATGTTTCTCTTTTAAAAATTCAATGTCAATATTTTCTCCTGTAACAGGCTTATAGATTCCATCTATAATCCACTTGGCAAACCCGGAACAATTCAAACCACCCTCGCCTTCCTGAAGATCAAGGCTGTCTATATACACAAAGTTGCCTAAGCTGTCTATTGCACCATCATCTTTATCTTTTAAAAAGTTTAAAAGAGGATCAATTGCTTCCGAAAGAAGTCTGACCTCATCACCATATAGTTTTTTATAATCCGAAATATAAAAATTCCAGTCTACATAATTGGAGGTTAGCTGTGCCAGTTCTGAAAAAGGACGTTTGGAAAGTTCTGCCAGTGTTAAAGGAATTCGTATATTTTTCTGCATAGTTCTTCCAAAAAGTTGTATTTCCAATAACGATTCCAGACTATTTTCTGTTGGCCTAATTCTTAGAAATGATTCATTATCATTTTTATAGAAAATTTTAATTTGAGATATTCCATAATTTATATCGTCATATTTATCCAGGTTTCTTTTTATTATATAACTTCCAATTGTGCCTTTTTTAAAATCCAGATCTGATCCATGAGAAAAACAAAAGTAAATATTTCCACCGTCTTCATTAATTATTTTTTCTGTAAAAAAATTAACCCGAACTCCTGTTTCTTCAATTACAGTCCATTCAGGAAGAGTTGAGAGAGCTTCTTTATTTGAACCAGTAAGTTTATTATATAATTTTTGACGGACTTCAGTATTTTCAGGAAATTGTAGTGATAAACTGTTAAAAGAGGAGGCATTAACTGTACTTATACTCAAAAAGAATATAATCGTAAACAATAAGATAACTGATAATTTTTTTTTTGATTCCAACATATTCTTGAATATCGTCAGATTAATCTATTTAATCAAAGAATTCCTTATAAAATTACCAATATTTACCAATTCATTTCTTTTCTTTTAGATCTACATGAAGTGGTATTGATGAAAAACCTAAATCTTTTCTTATATTATTGGTTATATACTGTAGATAGGAATCCGGAAATCTATTTTTCCTATTGACAAAAAAGATAAACTGTACAGGATTTGCTTTAAACTGAGTTCCATAGAGCAGCTTAAACCGACCGGTACTATGTCTTGGAGGTTCCTGATTTTCTGTCCATCTTTTTAATGCTTCATTAAGTCTGGCTGTTTCTACACGCTTATTTAACTGATTCCAGACATTATTAACCTGAGTAAGAACTTTATCCACTCCCTCTCCGGTTAAAGCCGAAATGGGTACTACCGGAGCAAAAGATAATATGGGGAAAAGAAATTTAATTCTGTCTTTAACTGCTTCCATCTGATTTGGAATTTCTTTAAGCTTGTCCCATTTATTAAGGACAAGAATTACACCCCTTCCTTTTTTTACTATCTGGGCTGCTATTTTCTTATCCTGATCTGCAAGTCCATCAACAGCATCTATCATTAAGAGAACAACATCTGCTTCTTCAATGCTCTTAAAAGCTCTGTTTACAGAATAATATTCTACATTTTCACCAACTTTCTTTTTTCTTCTTATACCGGCTGTATCAAGAACCTTATAAACTTTATTACTATGATCAAAGGTACCCTCAACTACATCCCTTGTTGTTCCTGGAATATCCGAGACAATAGACGCATTTCGTCCGAGCAATCTATTTGTAAGGGTAGATTTACCTGTATTAGGTTTTCCCATTATTGCCAAAGATATTTGATGTTCTCTTTTATCTTTGTTTTCTCTTTTTATATCAAAGTCAATAAGCTCTTCCAGTTTTTCATCCAATTCTGTAAGACCCAAACCATGTTCTGCAGACATGCCTACTACATGATCAAAACCCAATGAATAATAATTCCAAACTTCAGCTTCCCGACCCTGATGATCAACCTTATTAACAACAACCACAACTTTTTTTGAATATTTTCTTAATATCTTCATGAGGGCTTCATCTTCCGGAGTTATTTCCATAACATCCATAAGAAACAAAACAAGATCTGCTCCCTCCATAACCTCAATCGAGCGATTACTTACAAGAGAATCCAGCCCTTCCTGTTCAACTTTGTATCCACCAGTATCAATAAGCTTCACAGATCTTTGATCAAAACTATAGATACCTTCTATGGGATCACGGGTAACCCCTGGAGTAGGATCAGTTATAGCTTTTCTTTTGCCTAACATCCTGTTAAATAGTGTTGATTTACCTACATTTGGTCTGCCTATAACAGCAACAACCGGTAATCCATTTTCATATTGAGATGTCATCAAATCGCTCATTCATCCACCCACTTACATAATCTTCAATTTTTTGAAAAGAACTCATTTGCAATACTTCATTTGCAAGTTCTTCTGCTTCATCCACTCTCACCGCTCTTATTATCTCTTTGACAGAGGGAAGAACACTGGAGCTCATACTAAGTACATCCAACCCCATCCCAAGGAGAACTACAGAAGCAAGAGGATCACCTGCCATTTCACCACACATAGCAACAGGGATACCAGCCTCATGGGCATTATCAATTACTGTTTTGATTAAACGTAAAACACCTGGATGGAAGTATTTATAAAGATATGCAATATTTTCATTTCCTCTGTCAACAGCTATTGTATACTGAATAAGATCATTAGTACCAATTGAGAAGAAATCCACCTTTTTTGCAAGAATATCTGACGTTATTGCAGCAGAGGGTACTTCTATCATAATACCAATGCGAATATTTTCATCGAA
>DAOVSY010000144.1 GCA_030633365.1 Spirochaetaceae bacterium
GCAGGCCAGGTAGGACTCGAACCTACAACATCCGGTTTTGGAGACCGGCGCTCTAGCCATTAGAGCTACTGGCCTGAGAAGTTCTTACTTAATTTTACTTTCTTTATGCAATGTGTGCTTTTTATCCCACTTACAATACTTCATAAGCTCCAGCTTTCCCTGCATATTTCTTCTGTTTTTTTCAGTTGTATAATTCCTGCGGTTGCACTCTGTGCATTTCAGAGCAATTTTTTCAATTGCTCCTTTCTTTTTACTTGCCATAACTGTCTATTCCCCTATTACCCCTAAAAATCAAGGAGTCATGCATCAACTACAGTATAAAATCCAACGAGCAAAGCACTCCCAAAAACCAGAAGGTTTAAAAGAAGCTACACTATTAAACAACTAAATGCTTACAACATAAACATTTAACCATCCAGCCCAAAATTTCACGAACCTTAGGGCACAGATTATTACAAAGACACTCTGCATGTCAACACAACTGACTCAAAAAACGTACCTTTATAGTACCATAAAATTAATTCTAAGCCCTCGATCGGATTTGAACCGATTACCCCCTCCTTACCATGGAGGTGCTCTACCGACTGAGCTACAAGGGCATTGTTAAAGTTCGCCAAAAATAGCAAAATCAGGGTGTTTTGTCAACATGTAAGAGGCTAACAAAGTAATAAAATTAAATTAAAAAGGGGAAAGGATTCCCCTGGCTCCAGCCCTGCAGAAATTGCTGCGAGTCTCGCAATTACCCTCCCCTTTTCTCCGGCTTCGTCCCTCCGCCGGCGGGTCGGGCAGGTCTTCCACCACCCCTTCTCTGGAACAGGAACAGAGGCAAGGTATATCTTGTTTTTACATTAATATAGTTAAGATCATTGATCCTGATAACAGCGTATTGCATATACTCCTTCTTTCACATCTTCAAATTTTATTTTATTCAGGCAGGCTGCTATCAATCCCCTTCCGAAAATAAACAAAGCCAGTCCGGTGAAAATCTTTTCCGATTTATTAGTAAATTTAGGAAAAGTCAATATTCTTTTTCTACGGGCCTTAGACAGAGAAATCAAAATTGTTATACTTAACAAACCGTAAATTAATGAAAACCATCCTGCATTCTGTAGTTGTAATGTATACTGGGGTAATAATTGCATTTCTACCTACTCCCTGGAAAATGATATTTGTTTAAAAAGTTTAATTGAATACGGTATAAGCCCTGCAGCCAGAAAAAATGAAGCAAAGAAGTTAACTATTTCTATTTCAGGATTGGCAAGCAGCAATGAGCCGATTACAAGTAAAACACTCTGCCATTTCGGAACATGATTTGATCTAAACAAAGAGACAGCAATTAGTACATACCCTAATGGTAATAGAGGAAGCAACCACAATACTGCCATTATACCTTCTTTTCTTAACAACATATTAAGACCCGGCACTAATTGATATAATTGCTGATCATTCAAAGTATCAAATGCACTGATTGTCAGGCATAATGCACTTTTATTTCCAAGAAGCATGAGCGCACCTATAAATACCATGCATACCCCGATAAAGCTTAATATCGGCACCTTTTTTCTGAGAATTTTCTTATAATGCAAAGCCATTATTATTAAAAGAGGTGCACATAAAAACTCCAGAAGATGCGCGAAATGGAGCAGATTTTGTCCCCTGAAATGCTCAATCCATTGTTTTCCTTCAGTAATCATTTCAATATGAAACAAGTTTGGATGCATTATTTGCGCAGCAACAAAAAATAGAGGAAAGAGCAAAAATGATAAAGCTGTTCCTGTTTGTTCTATTAAATCTACTCCTGATGTCGATAGCTCCTTCTGATTCATGATTTTCTCCTTCTTATTCATGATTATCTCCTTCTTATTTTTATAAATGAATGTGAACTAAGGTTCTTATTTTTTAAATATAATGTGCTATTCAAGTATTGTCAATATATTTTATGAATAAAGGTTCATATAATACTTGTAATAAAGCAGAATTTCCGGTTATTATTCTTAATACCGGAGTGTAACAATGGAAAACAGTATAAGTAGAGTAAGAATTCCCAAACAGAAAAGAGGGCAGGAAACAAAGAGACAGATAATTGAAACCGGTCTTCGGCTTTTTTCAGAAAAAGGATACTATAAAACAAATTCAAAAGATATTGCCGAAGCAGCTGAAGTTGCCATAGGCAGCTTCTATGCATACTTCAAAGATAAAAAAATGCTTTTTATTGAAATATTACAAGAGCATTTTGAATTGATAGCAGCCTGCCTGAATAAAATAAATTTTGAAGATGTCATGAAAATGGACAATGGACAGGAATTAATTTCTGCTATTGTAGAAAATGTGATAAAAGCACATGAAATATCTCCGGGATTTCATCGTGAAATTGATATTGCAAGAAACAGTGATCCTGATGTAGACAGACTGGTTTCTGAATATGAAAAAAAAATACTGCAAAATACAGTAAAAACACTCTATCAATATAAAGAGAAAATCAGAGTAAAAGACATAGAAGCCGCTGCTGTTATTGTTAATATGAGTATTGAAGAAACTGTACACATCATCAAATTCACTGGATCAGATGTAAACGAAATAATAATGAAAAATGAACTTGTAGATATGATCTCACGATATCTTTTTACCATTTAGAACATACAGGCTCCCCCATCTTATTCTCTTTAATAATCTGGTCATAGGCATCCATGTGTCATAGATCAAATTGTATCCACCTGGAATCCCCCCCGATAATTGCTAATTGAAAAGAATAGCAGCTCTACAACAGTAATACCTATTGAGCAAATTAAAAATATAATCATAATCTATACCTATTAATAGGAGATTATCTTGAAAACAGCAACAAACAGCAGCAGAAGCGGCAACAGTTCAGAATCTATTAAGCAGGGATTCCTGGAACACCTTAAATATACCCTTGGTGTGGATGATTATACCACAACTAATCACGATCGCTTTATGGCATTATCATATACAATTAGAGATAGAATAATAGATCAATGGATAAAAACTCAGCAGACACATCATAATAAAAATACGAAAAGAGCATACTATCTTTCCCTGGAATTCCTTATGGGAAGAGCAATGGGAAATAATATTATAAATATGCAGCTGGAAGATAATGTCTCTGAAGTATTAAAAGAGCTTGGATATAATCTGGAAGAACTTGAGGATCAGGAAGCTGATGCAGGTTTAGGAAACGGCGGTCTGGGAAGACTTGCGGCATGCTTTCTGGATTCTATGGCAACAATGGATCTTCCCTCTTTTGGATATGGAATAAGATACGATTATGGTATTTTTAAACAGAAAATTGATAATGGATATCAGACAGAACAGCCCGACGATTGGTTAAGAAATGGGAATCCATGGGAAATTGAACGACCGGATGTTACTGTAAAAGTCTCCTTTGGGGGCAGAGTTGAAGCTTTTAACGAAAAAGGTAAAACTATTTACAGATGGATAGATACAAACGATGTTATGGGTGTTGCATATGATATGCCTATAGCAGGATATGGCGGTAAAACTATAAATACTCTTAGATTATGGAGTGCCAGAGCTGCAGAAGAGTTTGATTTCCAGGACTTCAATGATGGAGATTATGTGGAAGCCGTTAGTGCAAAAGTACAGGCAGAAAATCTTACAAAGGTACTATACCCCAACGATACACTTTATCTGGGAAAGGAATTAAGACTAAAACAGCAGTATTTTTTTGTAGCATGTTCTCTTAATGACATTTTACGGCGTTTTAGAAAATCCGGAGAACCATGGAAGAAATTCCCGGACTATGCAGCCATTCAACTGAATGATACTCATCCTTCTATTGCAATTCCTGAACTTATGAGACTGCTTATAGATGAAGAAAATCTCTCCTGGGATAAAGCCTGGAAAATAACAGAATCTGTAATGAGTTATACAAACCATACACTTATGCCAGAAGCCCTTGAAAAATGGCCGGAACCGATGCTTGCAAAACTCCTCCCCAGACATCTTCAAATAATTTTTGAAATAAACCGAAGGTTCTTAAACAAGGCTATTACTTTTTTTCCGGATGATATGGATAAGATAAAAGATATTAGTATTGTGGAGGAAGGAAGTCCAAAACAAATAAGAATGGCTAATTTATGTATTGCCGGCTCTCATTCAACCAATGGGGTAGCAGCTTTACATACAGAACTTCTTAAAAGCAGACTGGTTCCTTCTTTTGCAAAGATATTTCCAGGACGTTTTAACAACAAAACCAATGGAATAACCCAGCGAAGGTGGCTTCTTCATGCAAACCCTGCTTTGGCAGCTCTAATAACAGAAACTATTGGAGATGAATGGATAACAGATTTCGCACAGCTAAGAAAGCTTGAAATTTGGGCAGACGATAATAAATTTAGAGCAAAATTTCAGGAAACTAAAATTCTGGCTAAAAAAAGGCTCTCTGAATGTGTAGAAAAAAAATATGGAATAAAACTAAATCCGGATGCATTTTACAATGTTCAGATAAAAAGAATGCATGAATATAAAAGACAATTACTAAATATTATGCAGATAATTATGCTATATAACAGAATCAGGAAAGGTAATCCAGATGAATATTTCCCCCGGATTTCAATATTTGCAGGAAAATCTGCACCTGGATACGATATGGCAAAGCTTATTATCAAACTTATAAACAACGTCTCTGGTGTTATAAACAGCGATGAGTCTATAAAAGGAAAAATTGAAGTATATTTTTTACCGGACTACAAAGTATCTCTGGCCGAAAAAATTATACCTGCAACAGATTTGTCAGAACAAATATCCACAGCAGGAACAGAAGCTTCCGGCACAGGAAATATGAAGTTTATGTGTAATGGAGCTATTACAATAGGAACCATGGATGGCGCAAATGTTGAAATTGTTCAGGAAGCAGGGATTGAAAATGAATTTATTTTCGGATTAAGTGCTGAGGAAGTTGCAGAATTAAAACCAACATATAATCCAATGAATTATTACCTGAAAGATAAAGAGATAAAAGAAGCCCTGGATATGATTTTTAATGATTATTTTAGTTTTTCTGAACCAGGCATATTTGAACCTATAAGACGGATGCTTTTTGAAGAAGGTGATAAATACATGCATTTAGCTGATCTCAGATCTTATGACGATGCACACCAAAAAGCTGCACTGGTATACGAAAACAGGGATGAGTGGAATAAAAAAGCCATAATAAACATTGCTTCTTCCGGAAAATTTTCCTCAGACAGAACAATTGCCGAATATGCAAAGGATATATGGGGGTTAAAACCCTGTCCTGTGGAATAAAGATATCATTGCCCATCAATAAATTGATGGGCAACCTTCATATATCCCTACAGGATGAATGGGTATATTAGTCCCAGAGGGACATTCGAACTCAGTCCGGTAATTTATTGCCGGGTTAGGGTAATTAACAACAACATACCGATCATCATATTTTTTTGGTTTACGTGAAAAACGGTAAAAACCATGGTTCCAGAGTTGTAAAAATCAATACAATAAATAAAGCAGGTAAAAAATTAGCCGTTTTAATTTTTTTCAAACCTAATAAATTAATTCCTATCATAAGAACAAGAATACCACCAAGACCGGATAACTCAGTTAAACCACTCTCCCCTATCATGGGTCCAACCCAGGTAGCCAGTAGAGTAAGCCCTCCCTGGTAAATAAGGATAGTAATAACAGAAAATATAACCCCAATACCCATAGCTGCAGTAAACATGACAGCCATAAACCCATCCAAAACAGATTTCATAAGTATAAGATCAAAATCTCCTTCTGCTCCTGCTTTTATAGCACCTACAATAGTCATTGCACCTACACAAAATAATACAGAGGCATTTAAAAAACCATGAGCAAAGGATTTATCAGAATCCGTCGCATCCGTAGGGGTAAAAGATTTTTTACCCCTACGGCGGCGACCTGCTGGTGTAAAATGTTTTTCCAAAAAGGATCCCATATTCAAAATATGATCTTCTATCTTCCAGAGGCTGCCTAATATACCCCCCAAAAAGAGGGAAATAATTACATAAAGAATCATTTGAGACTCAAAAGCCATCTGCATACCGATTACCAGTGTTAAAACACCAGCACTGGTAAAGACAACATCCTTAATCTCCAGGCTTATCTTTCTATGGAGAGTCAAACCTATTAAGGATCCAATTATTACAGTAATACAATTAATTATAGTTGCTATCATGCTGGTGACTATACCAAATAGCTATAAAGTTGTGAAGAACCCCTAATAATTGACAATAAAAAGTCGATCATGGTATTATAAACACCCTAAAGAAGGAGAAATGCATGCTAAATGCTGAATCCGTTATGGAAGAAATAAAAGTAAATGCAACCGAAAAAATTTTTTGTGCAAATTGTATACATTGCAAACTGGTAAAAAGCAGCAAGGATAGCGGAAACCAATACTATCTTAGAGTTAGATGTACAGCAGGCAAGTGGAAAAAGAAACTTGGAGAAGAAAAAGTATATAAATACTTTACAGTAGCAAGAAGATCTTTGGATTCATGTGATTCATATGAACCTATGGGCGATCCTGCAGATTTTATAAAAGAGTTGAAAAAAACTCTGCCAATAAAAGATGAAATTTATTCATAATTGAGATAAAAATGAAAAAAACAGCAGCCATATTACTGGCAGTCCTAATAATTGCATCCTGTACCTCAAGCCCTGCAGAGATTGATGAAACACTTAATCCTGCTGAGTTATTTCAACTGGCACAGGAAGCTTCAAATGATAAGGATTATGATACAGCATTAAAATACTATGAAGTATTTGTTAAAAATCACTCAGATGATATTCAAAAACTTGTAGAAGCTGAGTATGAAATAGCTTTTATAGCTTATAAAAAAGGAGAACTGGATAGATCAAAAGTTCTGTTCGAAGAACTCCTGGACAGATATTCCGGTGAAGGAGCTTCTGTCCTTCCAGGTTGGCCAATGATCCTTTCAAGAAAGCTTCTGAAAGAAATAGAAGATGAAACGTTATAAAAACTGATCATAAACCTACATGTCGTTTACTGTAAGGAACAGGCTTGCCTGTTCCCTACATCACGACTGTGGAAGCTTCTTCTTTTTCCGGGTAAACCTACCATCAACAATTAAAAGACCTGCTGTAATTATTCCAAATCCCAAATAGGCTCTCCACCCTGGTGTCTCTCCTAAAAATAGTAAACCAAGGATTAGAGCAGTAAGGGGGATTAAAAAAGTAACCAGCAATAGATTTGTAGCACCAACCCTTACTAATAATTTAAAATAAATTAGATAGGCTAAAGCAGTGCTAAATAAGGAAATACTAATCATAGACAGTAGAGTTCCTGTCTCAATA
>DAOVSY010000262.1 GCA_030633365.1 Spirochaetaceae bacterium
AAATAAATAAATTATATTTTAAAATAATTCAAAAAAGAAGGGGTGCTGAAAACAGCACCCTTTTTTTTAACCAAAAGCTAATGTAATAATTATACCATAAGCCATCATAACTCCAAAAATTAGAGCAAAAGTAATAACAATACTAAGGAATGACTGCCAAATTTTAATTTTTGTATATCCTGCAAGACCAATTAAAACAGAAACATTATATGCCAACCAAAATACAATTCCTAATAAAGCAAAGTTTGGAGGAAGAACTAAACCCAATAATGATTTTATAATAGTCCATATTATGGCAGCTCCATATACCCGTATGATTCCGGAATATGTAGGTTTTACTTTAAATATTCGAATTACATACACCATAATAAAAGCACTTAAAAATGTACCAAAAACCACACTGCCCGATTCTGCAATAGCTGCTTCAAATCCAATAAGACCCATTCTGCCAAGGCCACTGGAACCACCATTACCCATAAAAAAAGCAATTACAACATCCAAGAGTATTGAAAAAATTATTAGTATTAATGCCAGTTGTGTATTTTTTTCATTATTACAGGCACTGCTAATTCCAGACTTACTGAATTTTAATCCTGCCAGTGCCAGATTTGTATCATTTTCTTCTTTTCCCATAAGAACTCCTAGTGCATGATATGATATTGAAGCAAGTAGATGATGAGAAGAATTGATACGCTTGTCAAGGGGAGAGTTTTTATAATTAGGCAATAGAAAATTAACTTTCTTCATGATAGAGTGCCCCTATGTCATATAATATTATTACCCATAATGGAAAAGCCCATATGGACGAACTCCTGGGATCTGCACTTCTAGCCCTTCATCTGGGAGAGCCTCCGGAGAAAATTGAACGAATGGATGCCGGGGATGCAGCAAATCTTATTTCAGATGGTACTATACCTAAAAATACATACTTTGTAGATTGTGGTCTTGTACTTGACAGTGAAAAGGGATTATTTGATCATCATCAGGACAGATATCTTGATAGTGCAGTACTATTAATATTTAATAAGTACTTCTCTCACATGGAAAATACAGAGCTTCATGATTATATTAAACTGGTTTCTAAAGTTGATACAAAGGGAGCAATGAGTCTTGATGATTTTCATCTTGTCAGTGAAAGCAGAGACTACTTCTCATTTGGACAGGGTATATTACTTAAAACTTTTGAAAATGATCCAATGCTGGTTCTTAAAATTTTTATTGCCGGTCTTGATGACAAAATTGCCTTTGAGAAATTAAAAAAAGAAGCTGATACATGGTTAAAAGAACAAGGAAATATTGAAATTATAGAAGTTGACCATATTAAAGTTATAAAATACATAAACAAAGCCCCATCGGAACTAGTGTCTCCCATAAGATCTGTAATTGGAAAAATTGTTGATGATAATAATATTACAGCAATTCTTTCTTTTGATGATAAGCAACCAGATGTTTTAACTCTTTTTAGAACAAACTTTGGACATGATAGTATTGATTTTTCAAAATCAAAACCTTCGGAGACTATTTTTAACCATAAAGGAGGGTTTCTTATGAAATTCCTTCCTTCGAATGAAAATGAATGGATGAAATTAGTTAAGGAATCCTTGATAATTGATTAATAATAAATTAACGGAGAAATTATTTTGGCTGGAATAAAACATGTAACTATGGAATTTTCAATTCCCTTTAAAGGTATAGGTGAAAATGACAGAGGAAATAAAGTAGAAATTGATGGAGGAAATAAACATACAGAACCTTATGATCTGCTTCTAATGTCTCTTGGTTCATGTCTCTATGCAACCTTCGAAGATATAATAAGCAAAAAAAAATTGAGTTATGAAAAGCTTGTTTTAGATATTACTGGTGAAAAAAGAATAGATACTCCAACTACTTTAAAATACTGTAAAGTAATATTTAAGGCTAAAACCAGTACTGAAAATGAAAAAGCATTTACAAAGTCTATGGAATTAGCCTGCAAATACTGTTCTATCTACAACACCCTGTCATATGTTGCAGAAATGCATTCAGAGATGGTGTTTACTTAAAAATCTGGAATTATTGATAGAATATCTATTCTATCCTGCGGATTTTTAGCAGTATCTCTATACTTATCTGATCCGGATTCATAAAGAACCGCAATTGCTCCGTTATAATCAGCAATACCCTCTGTCATAGGCGGTGCAATAATCTCCACTTCCAGATTCTGATCATCAAGAATCCATACTGGAATAGATCTGTTATTGTCGGTAACAAAGAAACTATAGGACAATTCTTTAAGAGGATCCAGATATATAGATATCCTGCTGTTGTTTTTTCTACCATATGATTGGCTTAATATAATCTTGTCTTTTATAAATGCTGCACCCTGAACTTCATGAGGAATGGACAGAATATAATCCGGATAGCTTACACAGTCAATTGTATTTTCCTGGTTGATCATGTCCAATTCACTGTCCAGAATAAAACCTGCCATCCAGGCATGATTAATATTACCCTCATGAGTTTTAAAGTGATGAAAGTCCGGAACAGTATACGATCTATCCCTACTTGTAAATTCACCTATCCAGAGAATTCCGCCAGAAAATGTTGAAAATGAACCTTTGACTGCAGTTGGTACAAACATTGTCATATTCAAATTTGTATTATCAGCCTGTTTATTAAAAGTTTCCAGGGGAACATAGTACACACCTTTGCCCGAAGCAATCCACAAATATTTTTTACTGACAGCAAGTCCGCCCACGTGGCCCATATGTGGTGTACCTTCTGGATTGAATAACCAGAGAGTTTTTTCTAAAAGCCCGTCTGCCATTGATACTGCTGTTATACAACTTGGTCTGCTGTCAAACATGTAGTTTGATATTAATATAAGGTCTGCTTCTTTATAATAGGCCATTCCCTGGGGTACAACAGATTGGAAAATTCCAGGAATTAAAGGTCCTTTTTCTAAACTACTGTTATATAACTTATACTCTTCCAGGTTGCTCAAATTATCAGAGGGAATCTCCTGTTGAACAAGTTCAGGAGTTTTAAAAGAATTTTTGCTACTGCTCTCTTCCCATTTTTTATTTAAATAAGATGTACAGGATGAAGAAAATATTACTAATAGAAATGAACAAAAACCAACTATCTTAAAAAAATTACCAGTTAACACTCAATCGATCCTTAGATATAAAAAACTATCTATAAAAGTAGCACTTATTCAAAATGATGTCGAAACAGATTTTAATAATACAACTAATAGTAAAAAAATAAGATAAAAATTTAATTATATTATTCAGTCTCTACCCAGAAATCGTATACAAATCCTCCAAGTACAACTCCAGTTTCAACCTCAATTATCTGGGCATTAATATGACAAGTTTCCTCATCAATCCAGGTAAGTTGACCAGATAAAATTAAATCTGCTCCAAGAAGTTCTCCAATTTCAACCTGTGTACCTTCATCTACCAGATCTGAAAGCTGAAATGATTGTTCTTCCATAATTTGATCAAGCTGTTGGCGGCTTATTACCTTTATATTCAGATCTTCGTACAAAATAGTATTTGCAATCTCAGTTGTCAGACCATTTCTTATATACTCACTTAATTCATCATCATCATCTGCTGACGTAAAGTAATATACAGCCAGGTTTTTATCTGAGACATTTTGAAGTACATCTATAGTACTCCAGGCTGCTTCCTCAATTACTACATCAACATATTGTGTAGAGGCACAGGAGAATATCATAGAAATAAATAAAATAACTAATAGTTTTTTCATAAATACAACCTCCAAATTATAACTTAAATACTAAACCTACTTCAGGCAAATGTCTAATGAAAGATTTTGTCATACAGCTTTTTGCACGGTGTCTCATTTTCTACTTTAATAATCCTTCTTCTCTAATATATTGACCATAGACTTGCGAAAAAAGCCAAAAACAATCTGAATTTGTAGACATCGCAAAAGCCTGTCATATATTATGTAAAGGCGCCCAAATTGAACGCCTCTACTGAAATTTACTTTTTTTGTTCTACAGCTTTATTTAATGTCACAAGAAACTCATCCAATGGCTTCTTATGAATTTTTGCCGCTCTTTCAACTGATAAAAATCTTGTAATTATACGGCGTAAAGAATATTTACCTACGCTTTCAATACCCATGGCTTCCATTACATCTTCAATATCTCCATAGGTTTCCAGAATATCGAATACTCTTGTGTCTTTTGTAATTGTCAATGTTATCTCCTTTTTGTTTTCTGTATACATATTGTCTTATAAAAATGTTTTGATAAAAGAGAGTCGCGATAATTCGCGCCGCTACGGTTGCACCTCAAATTGTCCCATCATGCCGTCATCCTCGTGTTCCAGGAAATGACAATGATACATGTAAAGACCTGTATAATCCTCAAATTTTGTTATAAATCTAACTGTTTCTCCCGGCCATAGAAGAACAGTATCCTTCCATCCGGACTCTGACGGGGACGGAGGAACACCATTTCTGTCCAGTATTTGAAATTGTACATCATGAATATGAAATGAATGGGGAATCTGCATCATCCCCATAGGTCTGTTATATATTTCCCATATCTCAGTATCACCAAGTTTTACAATCTCATCTATTCTGGACATATCCATTTTTTTACCATTTATAGAAAAACTACCCATGCCGGTCTGCATTACAAACCGTCTTGTTATATCTGCTTCAGATTCAGGTATTTTTGTAATACTGTTCAACCTGTCAGGGATATTCTTATTTGAATTTGAAGAATTATCTATTATTTTAAACTTTAGTGCTTCGAACTCTCTTCCATTGTATATTTCCACCTTTAAAAATACTTCTTTTTCTTTGAAGTTGGTAAAATCAACAATTATCTCTGCTCTTTCACCAGGAGAAAGAACTTTATATTCCAGTTCTACT
>DAOVSY010000136.1 GCA_030633365.1 Spirochaetaceae bacterium
TGCACCAGCAGCTGCCATAACTTCCATTGAAATTCCAGCTTTACCCCCAAAACCACCACCAATGGGAGGAGCAACAACTCGAACATCTTTATGAGCCATACCAAGAGCAGTAGCCATAATATTACGTTGTGTATGAGGAGACTGAGTGGAATTCCACATAGTAAGTCTACCATCAAGACTGAATTTTGATACAGATATATGTGTTTCAATACAGGTATGAGCAACATGGGGAATGTGATATTCACCTTCAACAATTTCGTCTGCTTCTGCAAAACCCTTATCAATATCACCCTTACGTATTCTTCTTAAATGACCAATGTTAGTGCCCGGTTGAGCTTCAAGCCAGGGTTCTATTACATAATTACCAAGATCAGGATGAATTAGTACAGCACCCTCAGCTACAGAATCATAAGGATCCAAAATTACAGGAAGTTCCTTATATTCCACCTTAATCAGTTTTACTGCATTTTTTGCAATTTCATAAGATGCAGCAACAACTCCGGCAACCTGTTCCCCAACCTGACGGACCCTGTCTACTGGAAATATTGACTTATCTTTAAGGTAAAGACCAAATTTTTCAGGGTAATCTTCTCCTGTAATAACAACCTTTACTCCAGGCAACTTTTTAGCTTCACTGGTATCTATGCTTATTATTTCTGCATGTGCATATGGAGAGCCAAGAATTGCCATATGCAGAAGGTTTGGACCAAATGCAATATCATCTGTATATTCTGCAGCACCTGTGACTTTCTCTAAGATATCAAGTCTGACTGCGTTATGACCAACAACTTTAAGGTTTTCTTTCATTATTCCCCTCCTCTGGTGTCTTTGAGGTTGTCTTCTGCAACTTCATTCATTGCATCTACAATATTCTGATAACCTGTACATCGACAGAGATTTCCGGCAAGAGCATGTCTCATCTCTTCCTCATCAGGAGAAGGATTCTTTTCTATAAGCTCTGTAGCAGCCATTATAAATCCCGGAGCACAAAAACCACACTGAAAGGCATTATGTTTAATAAAGGCTTTCTGTATTTTTGTAGGACCATCTGCCTGAAGACCTTCAAGGGTAACAATACTTTTACCTTCAACTTCCACAGCAAAAGTTATACATGATCTTACAGAAAGACCATCAATAAGAACTGTACAGGCTCCACATTCTGCAACTCCACATCCAAATTTGGCACTTACTGCACCAAGTTTATCACGAAGGACATCCAGAAGTTTTTCATTGGATTTTACAGCAACTTCAACAGCCTCTCCATTTAAATTAAATTTCAATATATGATTCATCTGACATCCTCCCTATATCAACCGTGTACTTAAAGCAGGTACACCTGTTTCCATTCTGGAAACACTTGCAGTTAGTCCACGTTTAACCATTATCCGGCACATATGGATCCGATACTCTTTACTAGACCGAAGGTCTGAAATTGGAGAAATAGCTTCCAAAGCCAGTTCAGCTGCTTCTGCAGCAAGTTCATCAGTAAGCTTTTTACCTTTAAGAAATTCCTCAGCCTTAGTAGCTCTTACAGGTGTAACAGCAACTGCACTAAGAGAAATTTTATAGTTATTATTTTTATCTACAAAGACAGAAACACCAGCCTGAGCCAGATCTTCACCTTCATATCTTCCCATTTTAATATAAACTTCACCAAAATCCTTTACTACAGGAATTTTAAGACCTGTCATAAGTTCATCATCTTTAAGAACAGTTCTTTTTACACCTGTAAAAAAATCTTTAACTGAAATTTCTCTTTTTCCATCTTTACCTTCAAGAAAAACTACTGCATCTCTTATATAAAGAGGAGCTCCACCTTCTAAAGAAGGAACAGCATTACAAAGATTTCCCACAAGGGTAGCTGTATTTCTAACACCTACAGAAGCAACAAGATCAGCTGCCTCCCATAATGCCGGAACCGATTTTTTGATTATCTCCGATTCAATAAGCTCTGTCCATGTAACTGCTGCACCAATAAAAATAGCTCCATCTTTCTCTTCAAGGTATTTTAAAGTTTCTATACCCTTTAGATCGATAACAGCTTCCGGTGTTATTACACCTTTATCCATTGCGATAAAAAGATCTGTTCCGCCTAAAAGGAAATTAGCCTTTTTGCCATATTCACTTTTACTGGAAATGGCTTCATCTACGGTGGAAGGTTTTATATACCTAAAATTATCCACTATCTGGCCTCCAATTAATTTATATTATATTTATTGCTGAAAATTTCAATATACTCAATTTAATAGTAAAAAAGAAAAAAACCGGTAAATTGACCAGAAATGGAAAGCTTACCAGCTGTTTTTTTATCAGAAATAAAGGAGAATTATAACATGGATAGAGATTATGTCAAATTAATTCAGTCTATTTTTTCATTTTTTTCTGCAGCCCATAGAAAACCAGTTAAAGCATCACTTCCAGATGTAGATCCATGCTTTATTGTATTCTTTACAAGTTCAGAGGGGGAATATTCTCCTTCCAGTAATAATTCTGCAAAATGTTTTAAATAATAGGGAAAAGAATTATCTAAACCCAGAGAAAGAAGAGTTCTCCCCCCTTCGGTAGTTCCGGTAATTTTAGCTTTTATAGTCTCCCTATTTATTAGCTCTGTTCCAGACATAACTTCATAGAGCATTACACCTGTCAGAAAATCATCCCCGGATGGGGTAAATCCAATACCCAGACCAATTAGAAAACTTAGATCAATTAGCAGTCCATTTGAAAGATCTGCACTGCCTTCAGCTTCTTCCATCTTTTTCACAACAGCATTTGAATACATATTGCCAGCTTTTTGTGTAATAACAGGTGACAGCCCCTCTCGGGCAGCAAATTTACTAAAAGTCCTTTTGATAGATACAAAATCAGTATTTATTTTAAAAGAATTCCCGGATATAACACCAGACCAGACAGAAGCGCCGGATATATCAACAATTATATCCGAAAAAATTATTTTACTACCTTCCCATAAAAAATGACTACCATTGGATATTTCAGAGATTAATGAACTAAAACCTGTAATTACCAGTCCAAAATCAGTCATATTATCTATACTATCTACAATTGAGATTAAATATCCTGAAGGGTGAAACAAATTCACTGCTTTAGAATAGATTGGCTGAACACTTCCTTCCCATTTTGCTACAGGAATAGAAGATCCAATAATATCAGCATAATATATTTTCTTAATCATTCTATTATTTTACTTCGAATTATCTTAATTTCAAGAACAAAAAAGCCGTCAACAATAAGTCGACGGCCAAATTCCTTTAATTAAAAGTTACGCTTTTTTAAAGCTCTTAAAATTAAGAATAACATTCATTAAGATTCCAACAATTGCAGCAAGCCCAAGGCCGCTTAAAGTAATAGTACCAAATGTAAATGAAGCACCACCGAGACCAAGTACAAGCATAACAGCTGTTATAATAAGATTTGCCGGTTTTGTAAGATCAATCTGTGCATCAACCATATTTTTGATACCTATTGAAGAGATCATACCAAAAAGAAGAATTGAAATCCCACCGATAACCGGTCCGGGAATAGTCCCAATAAAGGCTGTAAACTTAGGGATAAGAGAAAGTACTATTGCAAAAACTGCTGCTATACGCATAATTACAGGATCTGTAACACCTGTAAGGGCAACAGCACCTGTGTTTTCACTGTATGTTGTATTTGCAGGTCCACCCATAAAAGCAGAAAGAGAAGTTGCAAGACCATCACCAAGAAGAGTTCTATGGATACCCGGATCTTTGATAAAATCTTTACCAACTATATTTCCAATAACCAGGATATCACCAAAGTGTTCGACCATGTTAACAAGAGCTATAGGAACGGTCATCAGTATTGCACCTACTGCAAATTTCGGCAGCATAAAACCAGGAAGACCAATCCATGAGGCTGAAACTATAGATGAAAAATCCACTACACCAAGAATCATAGAAAGAACGTAACCGGAAATAAGAGCAATCAGAACAGGAAGGGCAGAGAAAAAACCCTTAAAGAACATCTTTACAAATACAGAAACAGCAAAGGTAAAAAGTGCAATACCCCATGCCCCATTAACTCCAATCTTTTCTACTATACCAGGAGAATAGGTACCATTGGCATTAGCTATAGCAACATTCGCCAGTATCAAACCAATCAGAATAATCATTGGACCGGTTACAGCCGGGGGAAGAATTTTGTGAAGAGTTTCGTAAGATACAAATCTAAATATAATTGAAACAATTACATACATAAGACCTGCAATTACTATACCGCCTGTTGCATATGCAATATCCCCTGTCTCTGCAGTAATTGCAATGATTGCAGGAATAAATGCAAATGAACTTCCAAGGAATACAGGCACCTTGAACTTTGTAATAATGTGAAATAACCAAGTTCCAATACCGGCTGCAAAGAGGGTAACCCCTACATCAAGCCCTGTAAGAATAGGAACGAGTACTGTAGCACCGAACATAACAAATGTATGCTGAAGTCCAAGTACAACTGTTTTACCACCAATTTTTTGTTCCAAAATAGTCTCCTTATTTTTTCTATCTCAGGCAGAATTTTAATTACTTCCTGTCCGTAGTAGAATTTTTAATAAGCACTTATTTTAGCATAATATTTTCAAATATCAAGAAAAAAACAGATGCTTTTTAGTTTTTATTGATTTTTTATGATTAAATTAGTCATTTTTATGCTTTCATCAGTTTTTTTAAAAAATTCTAATAACAATCAGCTGAAAAATAACCCGTTTATAGCTTTAGACCACTTTTCAGGATACGGAATTCGTAAACCAACCCTGTCTTTTTCACCTTTCTCATTAACAAAATTTATTGCAACAATATTACCGTACATATTTTTACCCTTGAAATCATCTGTAGCTGTAATAGATGTCATTTGTTTCCCGGAAACGAAGACCTCTTGTTTGTAATATCTGGATATATAATAGAGGCCCTCACTGGATAGACCAAGGGCTCCCATACTGTTAAATGGTATGCCGGGTACAGATTCAACACCATAAAAATGAACATTATACGCACTTAAAATGATACTACCTTCACCTAACCTGGTTCGGAGGCGTTTTGCTTCAAGGTTTCTAACAAAAGAGATTGCTAAAAGAACTACCGTAAAAAGAGCTCCGACTACAAGAGTTCCTATATTACTACTGTTAAATAAATTCATTTACTTATCTATCCTTCTTATATTGAAATCTTCTATAATATATCAATCTCTTTTTTATCATTTATCACATTCTGGAGAGATAACGGAGAACACGCCATTTTACAATATTATGAAAAAATCCTTTTTCTGATCCAAGTTCTTTCATAAAAGAGTTTGCAATATCCTCATCACTTATATTTTGTTTTTTTTGTGCTGCAATATGCCCGGAATTTCGTTCAAGTATTTTTTTAATTGAATTCTGATCATTATCCCTAATCATTGAAAATGATATTAATACAATAATAATAGAAAGTCCAACAGTAATACTAATATCATAGTCAGTCCTTAGTATAAGTAATCTTAAAAAAGAATCAGGATTACCGGCATTAAATATAAGATAGAAATCTATCATCATAACTATGGCCAGTAAAAAGTATAAAAATTTACGTATAGAAGTGGACATTTAACCCTCCGGATTTATTAGGCATTTAGGCTGTAGGCTGTTAGGGGAGGAAGCAGATAGATAACTACCCTAACAGTCTTCAACCTAACAGCCTTTCTTTCTTCAGATTCTACCCTAAAAAAAAGAAATGAGACAGCATACACTGTCTCATTTCTGAATATTAATTTAGATTTTAAAAACCTAATCTTTTTTATGTGAGTGCTCTTTCTTCACCAACAGCCATTTTAGCCCATTCAGCTTCTGCTTTTTCCCAGGCTTCATCACTAGCTTCATTATCCCAGTATTCAAGACCACGTTCTGCTCTTGTAGCACCAGGAAGTGTATTATCAAGTATAATAGCAACAATAGCTGTTACAGCCATACCAGTTGTCATAATAGTTTGAAGAATACTGCCTAAGATATTAACTGCACTACCAGCTTCACCCCAGCTTATTGCTGCTGCACCAAAGTGTGCAGGAAAACTTAATCCGGCAAAGAATGCAAGACCAACAATAAAAAGGTTTCTGGAATTGTTAAGATTTGTAAACTGCAGATTGGAAAGACCAACAGCAGAAATTAAACCAAACATAGCAACAAACATAGCACCAATTACAGGCTGTGGAAGAGTTGCCAAAGAAGCACCAAACTTACCAAACATAGGAAGAATCAACATAATTACAGCACCAGCTCTAATTACACGACGACTTGCTACGTGAGTAAGACCAATTGAACCAATATTTTCTGAATAAGAAGTAGTTCCATTACCAGTTTGTAATAAACTTGCAATAAGACAACCAAGACCTTCAGCACCAAGACCTCTGGAGATCATCTTTGCTGTAGGAACAGGAGCTTCTGCCATTCGTGCACATGAGTAATAGTCACCAATTGATTCAACCATAGAACCAAGATAACCTGCGAGCATACCCAAAGAACCTGCAAGAGTAATTGCATTTAATGTAGGAAATCCCCATTTAAAAGGAAGAGCATGTCTTAAAGAAAACCATGGAGCTGTTCTAATAAGTTCAACACCACTTGTTAAGTTAGCTGCATTTCCTTCAGGAATCCATCCTGCAAGTGTTCCAATAAGAGATAGACCCCAACCGGTAAGAATTGCAAGAAGAACAGGGAAAAGCATGAAAATCTTGGATTTTCTTGAAAAAACCTGTGAATAAAGAATCATTGCAACAAGTGTAGCAATAGAAATTATCCAGTTTCCAGCCATCCATGGAGCACCTATTCCATAAAGAGAAAGCCCAATCATTGCAATAGTAGGAGCAATAACAAGAGGACTAATTACTTTCTTAACAACACCCATAAGTCCTGTATAACCAAGAACAATTTCAAATACAGATGCAAACATTACTGCTGCACTTACCTGCTGAATCATTATCTGCCAACCAAGACCTTCAGCTGCAACCATACCAACGATGGCAAACATAGGACCTAGAAAAGAGAAAGTACCACCCTGAATAATCGGCAATTTATTCCCAATAGGGGACTGCTGAATTAAGGTTGTAATTCCTGAAGCAAAAAACATTGTAGAAATAAGCAATGCCAGTTCACTTTGAGGCATGCCCATTGCACCACCAGTAATAAAAGGGATCAGTACAGTTGCACCAAACATAGTCAGGTACTGCTGAAGTCCCAGAAGAATTGCAAGGCCCATCTTTGGCTTGCTACCGATAGGATAAATTACCCATCCGGTGTTTTTTCCATCTTCGCTCATATTTCCTCCATATATTATCGGGCAGTGGATTTTGTGTAACACACCCACCACTGTCCCGAATTTGCTAATTTAATTGTTTTTTAATTTTTTTTTAAAAAAGCTATCTATCTTCTCTACGATTGACAAATTTCCCCATACATCTCCGGTCTTCTGTCTCTAAAGAACTGCCATCCATCTCTTACTTCTCTAATCATTTCAAGATCAAGATCTGCAACTACAACTTCGGTTTTGTCTCTGGAACCTTTAACCATGATTTTCCCAAGAGGATTTACAAAATAACTGGATCCATAAAACTGACCAAA
>DAOVSY010000416.1 GCA_030633365.1 Spirochaetaceae bacterium
AATAATGCTAAAGAGAACGCCTCTTTTTGAAGTATATAAAGATTATGATGGAGCGAAATTAATTGATTTTGGCGGCTGGGAGCTTCCTGTTAATTTTGCAAGTGGAATAATTGCGGAACATATGGCTGTTCGTGAAAATGCAGGTCTTTTTGATGTTTCTCATATGGGTGAAATTACTGTCGAAGGTGACAGGAGTGAAGAATTTCTTAACTGGCTGCTTCCAAACAATGTTAAACGAATGAAAGAATATCAATGTCTCTATTCTCCTATGTGCTATCCTGATGGCGGAGTTGTAGATGATCTTCTTGTTTATAAATATAACAGTAGTAAATATCTTCTTGTTGTAAATGCCTCAAATATCAGCAAGGATTATAAGTGGATTACACAGGAAAATGAATGGGTTCAAAAGGAATCCAACCTTCCGAAATTTGAAAATCTTTCTGAATCTATGTCTTCTGTGGCATTTCAGGGTCCAAAATCGACTGAATATCTGGCAAAGATGGCTGGTGCAGGAGTTGAAGATATTAACTTCTTCTACTTCAGAGATGATCTTAAAGTTAATGGAATTGAATGTATAATTTCACGAACCGGTTATACTGGAGAAGTTGGATATGAAATCTATGTAGATAGAAAAGATGCTCCTGCTCTTTGGTCTTATATTCTGGATACAACTAAAGATAAAGGTGTCTTACCTATAGGCCTGGGTGCCAGGGATACACTCAGGTTTGAATCAAAACTTCCTTTATATGGGCATGAGTTAACAAAAGATATTAGTCCTTTGGAAGCCAATTTGGGTTATTTTATTGATTTGGATAACGAAAATTTTTGTGGTAAGGATGCACTTTCCAAACAAAAACAGAATGGGATTCCCAGATCTTTACGTGGTTGTGAAATGATTGATAAGGGCATTCCAAGAGAAGGGTACAAGGTTTTTCTTGATGGAAATGAAGTAGGGCATGTTACCAGTGGAACAAAATCACCTATGTTGAACAAATTTTGCGGTCTCGTTTTAATAAAAAGAGATTTAGGTTTGAAACTTGGTGATGAAATACAAATAGACATTAAGGGGAAGTTAAAAACAGCAAAGCTTGTCAAAACCCCTTTTTATAAAAGCATATAGATTTAAGATTAAAGGAGAAAAATATGAATATTCCTGGTGATTTAAAGTACACAGAAGGACATGAATGGGTAAGAGTTGAAGGTAAAATTGCTTATGTAGGTATTTCAGATCATGCACAGCATGAACTTGGAGATATCGTTTATGTTGAACTACCTGAGGTTGATACAGAAATTGACAGTAAAGAGGAAGCTACTAATATTGAATCAGTAAAAGCCGCAGCTCCGGTTTATTCCCCGGTGACCGGTAAAATTGTTGAAGTTAATGAAGATCTTGAAGATAATTCAGAAAATATTAATTCCGACGCTTATGGTTCATATATTTTTGCAGTTGAAATGACAGATCCTTCTGAACTTGACAGTCTGATGGATGCTGATGCATACAAAGAATTCCTGGAAAAGGAGTAATAATGTTTTCATATCTACCTCAGACTGAAAAAGACATCAAGGAGATGTTGGAAGTCATTGGTGTGGATTCTGTTGATGATCTTTTTAAGGATATTCCTGAAGAGATATTGCAAAAAACACCATTGAATATACCTAAGGGTATTGCAGAATATGAAGTTTTTAAAAGAATGACAGAACTTTCACAAAAGAACAGACAGGGATTATCTTTTATGGGCAGTGGATCCTATGATCATATAATTCCTTCAGTTGTTGGACACATTCTTCAAATGCCTAATTTTTATACAGCTTATACACCTTATCAGGCAGAAATATCCCAGGGTATTTTACAATCAATTTTTGAGTTTCAAACTTTAATTTGTGAAATTACTGGTATGGAAGTTTCCAATGCTTCTCTTTATGATGATCATACTGCAGCAAGCGAAGCTATAACCATGGCCGTAAATACAAGAAAAAAAGCTGATCGTATTTTAGTTTCCGGAACTATCCATCCTAATACCCGAGCAGTAATTGATACTTTCTTTTCTGATGTTCCTGTAAAAATTGAAGAAATTAAAGCAGATAATTATGTTACGTCATTAGAAGCACTAAAAGATACAATCGATGAATCAGTTGCTGCTGTTTTAATTCAAACACCAAATTTTTATGGGTGGGCAGAAGATCTGACAGGTTTGGCTGATCTTGTTCATGAGCACAAAGCTTTGTTAATTATTTCCAGTAATCCTATGTCTCTTGGTCTTTTAAAATCCCAGGCTGACTGGGGTGCAGATATTGCCATTGGCGGGACACAGCCCTTTGGACTCTCAACATATTTTGGTGGACCATCAGTAGGATATATTTCTACTGGAACAAAACTTACCCGTAAAATGCCTGGTAGAATTGTTGGAGAAACAAAGGATGTTGATGGAAAACGTGCATTTGTACTTACTCTTCAGGCCAGAGAACAGCATATAAAACGTGAACGTGCTACTTCCAACATTTGTTCAAATCAGGCTCTTGCTGCAATGGGTAGTGGCATTTATTTATCTACTGTTGGTTGGAAGGGCTTAAAAGAGGCTTCGTCTCAGAGTTTTCAGAAAGCACATTACCTTTATAAGAGACTTACTGAAGAACTTGGATTAAAAGCTCTTGCAGAACAGGACTTTTTTAATGAGTTTACTCTGGTTATTCCGGAAGCTGATAAAGTTCTTACAGACATGGAATCTCAGGGGATTTTTGCCGGTGTTGGACTTGGACAGTTTTATCCTGATCTTAAAGATGCTGTAACGATTGCTGTCACAGAGAAAAGAACAAAAGAAGAGATGGATGCATATGTTGATCTTATGAAGAGGGTATTAAAATGAGTAGTAAACTGATTTTTGAAATGTCATCCGCAGGTAGAACCGGTTATCGTTTTCCTGACATTGATGTTCCTGCTTTACCTCTGAAGGATCAGATAAAATCTTCCTTATTAAGGGAAAGCATTCCCCATTTACCGGAAGTTTCTGAGATTGGTATAATTAGACATTATAGTAGTCTCTCAAAAAAGAATTTTGGTGTTGATGAAGGTTTTTATCCACTTTGATC
>DAOVSY010000512.1 GCA_030633365.1 Spirochaetaceae bacterium
ATATACTGGTAGGAATAACCTGGAGCATCCAGACTTCCCTTATAGTTCAAGGCAGGTTGAATTGAGTACTGCTGGCCAACTTTAAACTGATCTTTCCATTTACTTCCGACTTCCAATATTTCACCACAAAATTCATGGCCTATAATAATTGGAGTATCAGCAACATCATCAGGAACACGTTTATGATCCGCCCCTTGTTTCTGAGCTTTGTATGATGACATACAAATTGAATCTGACACAATTTTTGCCAGTATTTCATCTTCTTTTATTTCCGGGAGTTCAAACTCCTCCAGTCTTAAATCTTCTTTACCATATAATCTAACAGCTTTTGTTTTCATTTCTTTTCTCCTTTTCCAAACAGCCTACAGTGAAAACCAATAGGTTCCTGAGCTAGCCGAAGGATTAATTCAGCATAATCTGGCCACCGGTTACTGGAACTGCCTGACCGGTTTCGTATTTTTGATCCACAATATAGTAGACCGCTTTTATAACATCCAAACTTGTACATCCCCGTTTCATAGGAACCATATTTTCATAGTGCTTTCGTACATCTTCCAATGTTTTTGCACCAGGGACTTTTCCTGTATTTAAATACTGAACAAATAGTCCCCTGTCCGGATCAGACCACAAAGGGCCATCCAGGAAATTACCGGGACAAATTGAATTTACTTTTATATTATCTGTTACAAGCTCCAGAGCAAAACTTTGAGTTAATCCAATTCCGCCAAATTTGGCCCCTGCATAGGCGCCATTTTTATTGGATCCGGATAATCCCGACTTGGAATTAATCTGAATAATATCTGAAAAATAATCCCCGGATACACTATTCTGCAGAGCCATTACAGGAGATACAAATTTTGTACATATAAAAAAACCTGTATAATCCACACTAGTTACAAAGTTAAAATCTACAAGACTCATCTCTTTAACACTTCCAGCTTTTAAAACCCCGGCATTACTTATAAAAATATCAATTCCGCCTGATGTAAGTACTATAGTTTCCACCATTTTTGCTACAGATTCTTCATCTGTAACATTGACTTCCACAGCAAATGCAGTAGTCCTTCCCAGAGAATTATTAATCTCTTTTGCAAGATTTTCAGCTCCCCTAAGATTCATATCTGCAATATAGACAAGAGAACCTGCTTCAGTCAGCTGCCTTACAAGGCCCTCTCCGAAACCCTGAGCTCCACCGGTAACAACAGATATTCTATTTTTTACAATTCCCGAATGTTCACTTTTAGATTCATAACTATTATTGCCAATTAGAAAACTGCCCACGCCATTTAAAACAGCTTTTATTGGCATGGATTTATGGGTATTCACATATCCGGTAAAAGCTGCTGTAAGTATATCCTTAATAGCTGAATCTGAGGTTTGAGACTTTATTTCCTCTGGAATTATCAGTACATCATCTTCTGATTTTTCAATACTATCAAACTTCACTGTACTTCCATAATTTCCGTTAAAAGTCAGTCCCCTCAACAAGGGTGCAATTGTTGTCTCAATTCCCATATTCGTAAACCTTTTTTATTAGATTATCCAGATTTTCCGGATTTTTCTTATCTATATCCCGCCCAATTTTATTATAAAAAGATATTCTTTCATGTAGAGGGAAATTAGCCATAGGATTTTTCTTACTAAAAAGTGAAAGATATTTATCCTTCCCTGTTAATTTTTCATGAGCAATAAGGGCCCATGTAGAATCAATAAGATGCCTGTTTTTCTCTTCCAGAATTGGAGGACAGTTAAATATCTGTCTTGAAGAATTAATATCCACCCCGCTTATCTCCATAAAATTATGCTTTTTACATAAACTTTGTATTCGATCCAACTGGGATCTGGTATTACGCGGAGGCATATAAGTAACAGCCTTAAACCCAATTTTTTTAACTTCATCCATTAGTTTATCCAAAAAAGAATCTTCAAATGCCTGGGCTTTTTTGTCACCTGTTGGGCTTTCCGCTACATCACCAAGATAGGAATATGCAGGTATTGCTCCAATAGAATTTGCAAAGTCGACAACTTTTTTTACCGGTAGACATTCAGCCTCATTTGGTTGAATAAAAAATTCAAGTAGAAAATCTCCTTTCATTGTTCCCAGAAGATCGTAGAGATAATGGGGATTATTTTTATCCAGTAAAAATTCTTTTATCATGGATGATAGAGGAATATTAAACTTATTTTCAAGAAATTTAACCACAGGCTCACCCTTTCCAAATTTAGAAATAAGTTTTTCTGAGAGAGCAGCAAGAATATGCCTTTCTGTTACAGAACCTCCAAATACACTCATAGACCGTCCAAGTACATCTTTTTCGAAATCAATCCTTTCAATACCATAAACAGATATGAGCTTATTAAGATTATTTACTTCCTTTCTATTCCTGATATTTCTTTC
>DAOVSY010000009.1 GCA_030633365.1 Spirochaetaceae bacterium
ATTCCATGGAAGAAAAAAGAAATTGTTGAGAAATTATTTATTTTTGGGCTCAATCATCATTGTTTTAAAAATTATGTACTAAGGGGAAAAAAAGTTGATGTCTGGAATGACACACTCACTAAATCGGAAGAACCCCAACTTGGATTCTTTTATAATGAACTTAAAACCGGTATTGATAAAATTGCTAATGGGAATAGCTTTACTGATTTAAAAAATGCAGTTCAAATGTTTGTTTCAATATTTTTGGATACAAGTATATGGTCTTCAGAAATTCTAAGAGAGTTTCAGTTTTGCCTGGATACTTTAAATGATCTTGAAGACGCTTCTATTAAAGCTGGGGATCTTAATTATGGGTCAAGTTGTAATATTTGGTTATCAGCTATCGATGAAAGAATATATGTTAAACGATCCGAAACCGTGGGTGTTAATGTTTTTCCATATCGGGTTGCAGGGGGCTGGGGAGGGCTTTGGCATTTTATTCCCGGATTATCTCAGGCCTCTGCAACTGTAGTAAAATCTAAATATAAATTTTTAAAGGATAATCAACGGGAAAATAATCCAGACCTTGAACTGGATTTTACAGAGCCATTTATTAATTTATATAATTTATCCGGGGATAATGTAGTTTTTTCTTATAGTACCAATTCATTTAGTGGGCCTTCATTGCCTCCTTCTCTTTTTGTGATACAGAAAGCTATTTTAGAAATGAAAAATACTTCGGACAAACTGACTGATGAATATATCTATGAACTTGGGTATTGGTCAGGTGAAAATCCTCTTCCTGAACGAATTTTTCCTGTTATGAAAGATGGTATTGATTTTGCTTTTAAAAGTGCCTTTAAAAGAAAAAAGGTTAATTATACCAAAAAAACTATTACTAAAACAGAAATCCAAAGCAGTGTACTTGAAAGACTTTTAGGTGAAAATAGATTTTTATCTGTATCTCCAAGCAGTCTTGATCAATTTTCGGACTGCCCCTATTTTTTCTTATTAAAAAGGGGGTTTGGTGTAGGAGAGGATGAGTATAAGGAGCTCTATATTAATCATCCTGTTTTCGGGCAGGTTATACATGAATGTTTTGATAGATTTTTTAAGCAAGTAGATGGTGAATTTTCTAAATCCTTATTGGTAGAATATAAAGCAGAGATGAATTTAATTATTGACAAAGTATTTAACAGATATCAGATTAAAGGCGATGCTTTTATACCTCCAGTTTGGAATTACTGTCGGGAGTTTACCAGGGACAGGCTAATAAAGTTTATTGATATAGAAGCAGATCAGTTTAATGGATTCCGGCTTACCTCTGCAGAGAAAGAATATTTCTACAAATTTGATGATACTATTGAATTGAAAGGAAAAATTGACAGAGTTTCTTTTAAAGGAGACAAAACTGCAATTATAGATTATAAGAAAAACAATCATATAAAAAAATCAGATATTTACTCTGATACGCCTGTATCATATCAGATTCCTTTTTATATTTATCTTGTAGAAAAAAGCGGCCTTAAAGTAAGCTCTGCCAGTTATTATAATGTAACAAAAATTAAATATGATCATGTATATAATCCTGATGCAAAGAAACCCTGGTTATCGGAAGATGAGATTAATATACTAATTGATATGATGGAGAAGAGTATAAAAGGCATGTATGATCGAATTACAAAAGGTGATTTTTCTGTAGATCCTGATGGGTGTAACAGCTGCAGTTTTCGTAGAATTTGTAGAACAAAGTTTCATGTAAGGTAATAAAAATGAAAGAACTTGATAAAAATCAGAAGCTTGCTGTGGAGTGTGACAAGAATGCTGTAGTATCTGCAGGTGCAGGTGCAGGAAAAACTACTGTACTGTCTGAAAGATACTTGCGTTTAATCTCTGAAGGGAAAGCAGGGGTAGAAAATATTCTTACATTAACTTTTACAAGAAAAGCTGCAACAGAAATGAATGAACGAATTTATCAACGTCTTCTTGACAGCAAGAACCCTATAGTTCTTAACCAGGCAGCAGAATTTGACAAAGCGAAAATATCTACTTTGGATAGTTTTTCTGCACTTATTGTAAGGAATGGATCTGAAAGTTTTGGGATTCCATCTGATTTTTTATCTGATAATGACGGGGTTGCAGAAATAGCAGCTGAATCTGCTTTGGATTTTATTCTTGAAAAACAGAATGACAAATATCTTCAGGAATTTATAGCCCTACATGGCTTTGAATCTGTTTATGAAGATTTATTTATTTCATTGGCAGTTAATGAATTTGATATATCAGATCCAATAGATTTTAAAAAATTACAATTAAAACAGAGCACAGAATTAAGTACAGCATATCTTAGGAATTTGGAAGATCTGGAAAAAATTAAGACAGATATTCTTTCATTGAGTTCTGATATTGGGAAAGCTATGCTTGACAATATTAATTTATTTGGAAATGTATGGGATATTGCTAAATTTATAAATATAGAAGGGTTTAAGGCGTTTCTGGAGATAGCTGATAAAATTAAGTTAACTAAAGGAAGGGGTAATCATCCTGAAAAAGTTCTTTTAAATGAATATATAGAAACCTGGAGAAATATATTAAAAATTGAAGTAAGTATAGCTCATGGTTTGGAAAGTATTCCTTTTTTAGAAGGTATGTTTGGTTTACTTGAAAACTTTCAGAATATATTTATTTCTAAAAAACGATCTTCCGGAATACTTACTTTTCAGGATGTTTCAAAAATGGCTGTTAGTATTTTAAAAGAGGATAAAAATCTTAGAAACTTTTATAAGAAAAAATTTCGTTATATAATGATTGATGAATTTCAGGATAATAATTTAATGCAGAAGGAATTACTCTATCTTCTTGCAGAGAAAAATAGTTTATCGTGTTCCGGGATTCCCGGGGTAGAGGATCTTGAACCGGATAAATTATTTTTTGTTGGAGATGAGAAGCAGTCAATATATAGTTTTCGTGGAGCGGATGTAAGTGTATTTAAGGGATTAAGTAATGAACTAATTAGTTATGGAGGAGAGTCTCTGTCTCTAAGTACAAACTATAGAAGTGAACCCGGCTTAATAAAGTTCTTTAATAAAATATTTGATGTTGTTATGAAAGATTCTGAGGAATCATACGAAGCAGATTTTGAAGCTTTGAATTTTAGAGACCCTGTAGAAGGATTATTTCCGGAAATTTCAATTTTCTATAAACCGGAATCTAATAATGGAGAGGGTGTTTATCTCAATAGCAATGAAGCAGAGGCCTGGTTTATTGCCAAATTTATTAAGGAAAAAGTTGAGAGTAAAAGTTTTAAAATTGCAAAAGATGGTGAATTGGCAGTTGCTGGATATGATGATTTTGCAATCCTTATGAGGTCTACCAGTAATCAAATTATGTATGAAAAATACTTTAGAAAGCTTAATATTCCCTGTACTGTTCAAAGTGTCCGGGCTTTATTTATGGAAGCTCCTGTAAATGATATTTATAACCTGCTGCAGCTTCTTGTTTTTCCAAATGATAAAGTTTCCTGGGCGGCACTTTTACGATCTCCTTTTGTAAATCTTTCTGATGATCTTACAGGAGCTATACTTTTACATGGGGAGACTGCTTTTATAATTTCTGATCTAAACCAACTGACTGGTTTTTCAATCAATTCTGAGGAAATAAAAAAATATAATAATATTAGGGAGCTATATATTAGATTAAAAGAAAAAGTAGATTTTATGCCAATTGCAGATCTTATAAGGATAATCTGGTATGAAGGTGGCTACCGAAATTATCTAATGAGTAATATAGAGTACCATGGATATCTTGAATATTATGATTATCTTAAAACCCTGGCTGTTCAGTCAAATAAAAAAGGTGAGAGTTTAGCTGTTTTTCTGGATTTTATACGTGAAAATCTTGGAAAGTATGAAAAACTTCCGGACCTTGAACTATTACGGGATGAGACGAAAGGGGTTCAGCTTCTTACAATACATAAATCCAAAGGTCTTGAGTTTTCAATAGTTATAGTCGCCAATACCGGGAACAAAGGACGATCCGGTGGTAGTGCTCCATATTATATTTCCAATGATTTTGGAATTACTTTAAAATATGAAAGTAAATCCGGTAAGAAGGCAAATTATTTTTATGATAAAGCAAAAGATCTGGAAGCTAAAAAAGAACTGGCAGAATCCAAAAGAATGCTCTATGTAGCTCTAACCAGAGCACAGTCTCATTTGGTAATATCCGGGGGACATAATAGAAATACTAAAAATATAGAGACCGCAACTGGGTCAAAACTTCTTCTTAATATGGTTTTGAAGGGGATTGGCTGGGATGGAGATCTGGAGTCATTAAAAACTGAAGCCTATAAGAACTATATCCACTTAATTCCAGACGTTAATGAAAGGGATCTGTTTTTGGCTGGTGGTTCTCATGATAAAATTGATCCTGGAAAAATAACAGAAGATTATAATAGAGCAGAGATAATCCAAAGAAAAGCTGTTCGGGATACCTGGTCTGTTTCTGAAATAAATACTCTTTGCCAAAGCTCTGTTAGACCTGAACCAGATTTATTTTCCAGTTTAAATTCTATAGATTCTGATAAATTTCTTTCAGAAGATCATTATGCTGCTTTTGGGACTTACTGTCATAAAATTATTGAAGCCAGTTTGAAAAAATCTACAACCATGGTTTTATTACCATCTTCATTTTCTAAATTACAGCTTAAACAAAAAGAAATTTTAGAAACAGATGCTCAAAATCTTGCTTCGAAGTTTCTTGATTCAACATTTGCACAAGATCTATTAAATTTTAATTTTGATTCGGAACTTTCTTTTTTGCTTAATATGGGTGGGCCTGAAACACCATATTATGTGAATGGTCAGATTGATTTATTAATTGAGAAAGGTGATGAAATAATAATTATAGACTTTAAAACAGATAAAAATATGAATCCGGAAGAGTATGCCGTTCAAATGTTTCTTTACCGAAAAGCTGCAGAGGGTATATTTAGTAAACCTGTAAAAAGTTATTTATTTTATTTAAGAGATGGAAAAGAAACTTTGGTTAATAGTATGTTCCAGATAAAAGATTTAATAAAGAATCTAAGTTAATTATATTATATAAGACATTAAGGGATATTGGAGGGTCTTAAATCATGTTTACAAAATTATTAAGTATTCTCATTCCGTCTCTGTCAGTATTTTTCCCAGGAATTTTATTTGTATAGGCTTTTTTAATACTGGGAGTGGAAGCTGAACGGCGTTCAAAAACTTCTTTGGCTTCTTCGTAATTATAGTCCGGGTGAAACTGAACACCAAAAACATTTTTTCCTGTATATTGAAAACCCTGAATCCCAGTATCACTTTCTGCAATAAGTTCACAACTTTCTGGTAATCTGGAAACTGAATCTCCATGAATATGACAAAAAATACCGGAAGACACATCTTTAAAAAGAGGATTTGATTTTATTTCTACCGGGTTCCAGCCGTATTCCGGTTTGTCCATTGTAAAAAGACATGATTTCCCAATAAACCATGCTGCCAGAAACTGGTGTCCATAACAGATACCAAGAATAGCTTTATTATCTTCAAAAAAATCATCAATAACCGAGCTTAATTCACCATCCCATGTGTTGTGTTCTATTGCAGAAGCAGCAGATCCGGAGATAATTAAATGAGTAAAATCTTTACCTTTCATATCCTTTTCAGAATTACCAGGGGTGGTAACAATTATTTTTTTATCTGTCTCTAGCTTTTTAAGTAAATTCTTTTCGTACCTTTTGGCGGCTTCTGGCTCTGAAACACAGTTGTATACAAGTATCATATTAGTAAGCACATCCTTTTAATTATTTCTTTTTACCTTTACCAGGGAGTTCAAATTTTTTAATTATTTTACATATTGCATCAGTATCTTCAGAAGTAATTCCAAGGTGAGTTACCATTCGAATGGAATTTGTGCTGGCAGCTCCACAGACAATACCTTTTTTACCTAATGCAGAAACAATAACTTCAGCTTTTACAGATGTATCGAAATATAAAATATTTGTTTCAACTGTTGCAAGATCAATTTTTGCCCATTTTACAAGAGATATTGCCCTTGCTATTTTTTTAGCATTTTCCATATCCTTTGTTAGCGGTTTTATATTATTTTCCAGAGCATAAATACCTGCTGCTGCAAGAACTCCTGCCTGACGCATACCCCCACCCAGCATTTTTCTTACACGTCTGGCTTTTGCAATAAATTTTTCCGGTCCGCAAAGGATGCTTCCCACAGGGGCACCCAATCCTTTGGAAAGACAGAATGTAACAGTATCTACAAAGGAACACATTTTTTTAATTGGAATATTTGTTGCTGCAGATGCATTAAACATTCTTGCCCCATCCATATGAATTTTCAGGTTGTTCTTTTTTGCGAAATCTGAAACAGCTTTTAATTCGTTTAATTTATAGCAGGTACCACCCTCTTTATTATGGGAGTTTTCAATTTCAATCATCTTAACTTTTGACATATAGTAAATATCCGGACGAAGGTGTTTTGTCAGCTCCTTTGGAGTTAAAATTCCCCTTTCCCCATCAACTGCAATAGGCATTGATCCGGCAATTGCTGCAACTGAGGAAAGTTCATAATGCATAATATGACTGTTTTTATGAGTAAGTACTTCATTACCTTTTCCACAATTAATATACAATGCTATAAGGTTCCCCATAGATCCTGAGGGTACAAATAGAGCTGCTTTTTTCCCTGTAATTTTTGCTGCCATTTCCTGTAATTTATTTATGGTAGGATCTTCTGCATAAACATCATCTCCTACATCGGCAATATACATTGCTTTTCTCATCTCTTTTCCAGGTCTGGTAAGGGTGTCACTTCTTAAGTCATATTTTTTCATCTCAAATTCCTCAATAATATTTATCTTTCAAGTATAACATAACAAAATTTTATTTTGTAATAATCTGATTAAGAAGTTCAAAAAAATTTGGAAATGTAATTGATACAGCACTAATATCATCTATTGTAGTTTCATTTTTTGATGCCAATGCCGCTATTGCCAGTGCCATAATAACTCTGTGATCTCCATGTCCGGAAACTTCTGTTCCTTTTAACATTTTTTCACTGGAACCCTGGATTACAAGGCCATCATCCAGTTCTTTTATATTAGCGCCCATTTTTTTAAGCTCTTCTTTCATAACAGATATTCTGTCTGTTTCTTTTAATCTTGCCTGGGGGACATTATATAATTTTGTTTTCCCTTCAGCAAAACAAGCGGTTACAGCCAGAGCAGGAAGAGCGTCAGGGGTATCGTTTAAATCCAAATTGCATCCTTTTAGAGGCCGCCCCTCAATTTTAATAAAGTCCATACCTATTTCTATATTACAGCCCATCTCTTTCAGCATATAAACTACTGCCTTGTCTCCCTGGCTATCTGCCATGTCCAACCCCTTAAGAGTAAGTGTTGATTCTGTTATGGCTGCCGCACAGAGAAAAAAAGTAGCAGATGAAAAATCTCCAGGCACCTGTTTGGCAAATGCTTCAAACTGTTGTCCTCCCGGAATAAAAAAATCTTTAAATTCTGTCGTATCATACATAACAAATTGTTCGTTCAGCCATTTAAGAGTCATCTCCACATAAGGCTGCTCTCTAAGAAGGGGTACTTCTATTTCAGTATTTCCATTAATAAGCGGTGTGCACAGAAGCAGGCTGGAAAGGTACTGACTTGTTGGACATTCAATACTTGTTTTTCCTCCGGTAAGAGGTCCCTGTATACTAAAAGGAGGGCATCCATTTTTTCCTGATATTGTAATTTCAGCACCAAGATCTTTCAGGCTGTTAAGTAAGTTTTCTACAGGTCTGGACTTTATCTGATTATCCCCGGTAAAGGTTATTTTATGTGAACTTAAGGCTGCCAGTCCTGCAGCAAGATAAAGTGTAGTCCCGGAGTTTCCCACATCTATTGTATCTGCAACAGGGTGTATATCTCCTCCTGTTCCATTTACTATCCACCTGTCATTTTCCAATTTAATTTTTGCTCCAAGTATTTTAATGGCTTTGATGCAGGATCTTGTATCTGAAGAATCCAGAGGGTTGATTATTGTACTTTCCCCATTAGCCATAGCTGCAATTAAAAGAGCACGTATTGTGTGGGATTTTGAAGCTGGGATTGTTATTTCCCCTGAGAGGGTAGAAACTGGATTTATTATTTTACTCATATTTTCCTTCTATAATATTCTGAAAAACAGTTTATGTTCTGCTGTCATTTATGTCAAACTACATAGTGGAATTTAAGTACAATTGCTGTTATTATATACCATGATTAAATCAGCTTCACCACTAGTTTCGGTAATTATTCCAGTATACAACCGATTCGAAATGGCAAAAGAGGCAGTTTCTTCTGTAATTGGTCAGACTTATCAAAAGTTGGAAGTTATAATTGTGGATGATGGTTCGATGGATATGACTTCTACTCTGGCAATATATTTTGGAGATGATTCCAGAGTAAAGTATTTAAAAATAAATCATAATGGTATGCCGGGGTTTGTAAGAAACAAGGGTGTGGAGATTTCTTCAGGTAAATACCTGGCTTTTTTGGATTCAGATGATTTATGGGTGGATAGTAAACTTGAAAAGCAGATTAGTTTTTTGGAAAAAAATTCTGCATACAAAGTTGTTCATACCCGGGAAGCATGGGTAAGGAATGGCAAAATAATAAGTCAGTCTGGTTTTAATCATAAGAGAATTGGAAATATATTTTCTGATGCTCTTGTAAAATGTATACTTGGTCCATCAACAATTATGTTAGAGGCAGATCTTTATAAAAAACTTGGCGGGTTTAGAGATGATCTGGAAATTGCTGAGGATTATGAGCTATGGCTTAGATTAACAGATACAAATTCTATTGGTTATATCGATGAGCCACTAATTACAAAACGTGCAGGTCATGTAGGTCAATTATCAGAAAAATATGGACAAATAGAAATTTTCAGGATTCGTGGTCTTCAAAAACTTGTAGAGCAGAGCTATTTTAAAAGTGGAAATCAACAACTTGCAGAAAAAGAACTTGCAAATAAATGCAGAATATATGCAGCAGGGTGTAGAAAACGAAAAAAAAATGATGAAGCTGAGGTTTATGAATCTCTGGCTGCAAAGTATGGAAATTAGGGCTTAGGAGTTTTAGATGGCAGAGGATAAGAAAGTTATTTATTCCATGGTAGGAGTAAGTAAAAAACATAATCACAAAGTAATTTTAAAAGATATTTATCTTTCATATTTTTATGGTGCAAAGATAGGTGTACTTGGCTTAAATGGAAGTGGTAAATCTACACTTCTAAAAATTCTTGCTGGAGTGGATAAGGATTTTAATGGTGAAACTGTTATATCCGAAGGTTTTACAATTGGATACCTTGAACAGGAACCTAAACTGGATCCTGAAAAAACAGTTCGTCAGATTGTAGAAGAGGGAGCCGGAGAAGTTATTTCTTTATTGGCAGAGTATGAAGAGATAAATGCGAAATTCGGTGATCCTATGGATGATGATGAAATGACTGCTCTTCTTGAACGCCAGGGAACTGTGCAGGATAAAATAGAAAGTTTAGATGGCTGGGAAATTGATAATCTCCTTGAACTTGCTATGGATGCACTTCGTTGTCCACCGGAAGATATGCAGATTAAGCATTTATCAGGAGGGGAGGATAGAAGAGTTGCTTTGTGCAGGTTGCTTCTTCAAAAACCTGATATTCTCCTTTTGGATGAACCTACAAACCATCTGGATGCAGAGTCAGTTTATTGGCTTGAACAGCATCTTAAACAGTATGAAGGGACTGTTATTGCAGTAACTCATGACAGGTATTTTTTAGATAATGTAGCTGGATGGATTCTTGAACTTGATCGTGGAGAAGGTATTCCCTGGAAAGGCAATTATTCCTCCTGGCTGGAACAAAAGAAAAACCGCCTGGCTAATGAAGAAAAACAGGAAAGTGCAAGGCAGAAGACTCTTCAGCAGGAGCTTGAGTGGATTCATATGTCCCCAAAGGGCCGACAGGCCAGAGGAAAATCAAGAGTAAATTCCTATGAAGCTCTCTTAAGCCAGGATACTGCAGAGAATGCAAAGGATCTTCAGATATATATTCCTTCCGGGCCCAGGCTAGGTAATATTGTAATAAGGGCAGAAGGTGTTTCAAAATCTTTTGGAGAAAATATCCTTTATGAAGACTTGAATTTTGACCTCCCTCCTGGTGCCATAGTAGGAATTGTTGGTGCAAATGGAGCAGGAAAAACAACACTATTTAAGATGATAACAGGTAAAGAAAGTCCGGATTCAGGTTCTTTTACTGTGGGTGAAACGGTAAAATTAACCTATGTTGATCAGGTGAGGGAGCTTTTGGATCCGGATAAGTCTGTCTGGGAATTAATTTCCGGTGGGCAGGATTTAATAAACTTTGGCAAAAGAGAGATGAACAGTAGAGCCTATGTTTCCCAGTTTAACTTTAACGGGGGAGATCAACAGAAGAAGGTTGGTATTCTTTCCGGTGGTGAGAGGAACAGGGTTAATCTTGCAATGATGCTTAAGGAAGAGGCCAATGTCCTTCTTCTTGATGAGCCTACAAATGATCTTGATGTAAATACGATTCGTGCATTGGAGGAAGGGCTTGAACATTTTGGTGGATGTGCCGTTGTTATAAGTCATGACAGATGGTTTTTAGACAGAGTTGCGACTCACATTCTTGCTTTTGAAGGTGACAGCAAGTCTTATTGGTATGAAGGTAACTGGAGCGAATACGAAGCAGATAGAAAACGCAGGTTAGGTGATACTGCAAATCAGCCTCACAGAATTAAATACAGAAAAATGACCCGGGGTTAATGTATTGAAAGAGATTATTGGGATTACTAACAAGCTGCTTGAAGTTGATCTGACGATGAAAAAATGGAAGGTAGTTAATATTGATTCCAATGATCGCAAAATGTATCTTGGTGGTAAAGGGCTTGGATTAAAGATCTATTATGACAGGTTTAAAAATAAACTGAATGATATTGATCCACTGGGCCCTGAGAATGATTTAATATTTATGGCAGGTGTTCTTACTGGAACAGGAGCTGTTTGTTCAGCCAGGTTCGCAGGAGTAACAAAATCTCCTCTTACAGGAATTATGGTAAGCTCCTCATGTGGAGGTCCATTTGGTGGCGCATTAAAAACTGCAGGTTACGATGGACTAATTGTTAAGGGTAGTGGAACTTTTCCTCTTTCTTTAGAAATATCAGATAATAAAGTTATTTTTCATGATGCCTCAAAAATATGGGGAAAGATGATTGATGAAACGCAGGATTTGTTCAATCTTTCAGCTAAAGATGGTGATCTTACTATAGGTCCGGCTGGTGAAAATAAGGTTTCTTATGCCAATATTGCTTCCGGTCATAGATTTTTGGGAAGAGCTGGAATGGGTGCTGTAATGGGTGCCAAAAAATTAAAAGCAATTATTGTCAGGGGCCGCACATATAAAGTTCGTCCTGCAAAAGAAGTATTATTTAAAAAGGTAAGAAAAAAGGCTTCTTCTTACATAGCTGGAAATGATTTTTCTACAAATTATAGAAAATATGGTACAAATTATAATGTGCTGCCTGGAATTTCTGCAGGCTATGTCCCTGTGACTAATTTTCGCTATAGAACAGAAGAAAGGTTTAAGAACCTTTCCGGAGAGGCCATGGCGGAAAGATATCATACTACAAATAGCTCTTGTACTCCCTGTTCCATTCAGTGTGGCCATAAAGGGACTTACTCTGATGGAATTGTAAAACAGATTCCTGAGTATGAAACCATAGGAATGTGGGGTCCTAATATTGATAATTATGATTCTGATATAATAGGTGAGTGGAATTATCATATGAACAGGCTTGGAATGGATACAATATCTGCAGGAGGAACAGTTGCATGGGCAATGGAAGCTGGAGAGAAAGGATTCCGGGATACAGAACTGAAATTTGGTAATACAGATAATATTGAGCAAATTCTTACAGACATTGCATATAAGAAGGGTGAAGGTGCAGAGCTTTCTCTTGGCTCTGCTTATTTAAGCCAAAAATATGGGGGTAAAGATTTTGCAATTCAGGTAAAAGGTCTGGAGATGGCAGCATACGATCCAAGGGGTGCCTGGGGACATGGTTTAAACTATGCTGTAGCGAATAGAGGGGCATGTCACTTAAGTTCCTATCCTCTTGCATTAGAAGTCCTTTTTGGTTTTCTTGACCCTCATACAACAAGGGCTAAAGCATTCTGGGTTGATTTTTTTGAAAATTTCAATTCTGCAATAAATTCTCTACAAACTTGTCAGTTTACGTCCTATGCTTATATATTGGAACCAGTATTGGTTCGTATAATTCCTAAATTTATTTTAAAAATTGCTATGCAGTATTTTCCAAAAGTGGCAGTTCTTTTTCTGGATTTTAGTATTTTAAATCAAACATATGAATCTATAACAGGGATCTCTCTCTCAATGAAAGCTTATATTAAATCAGGAAAACGTATTCATGTTCTGGAAAGATTAATGAATACTAAAATGGGAATAAGTTCAAAAGATGATACTCTTCCAGGTAGATTTTTAAATGAATGGGACACTCATCATTCAGTAAAGAAATCGGTAAACCTTGAACCAATGCTTGCGGATTATTACAAACAAAAAGGATATGATTCCACTGGTATTCCAGGAGATAAGATTTTAACTAAACTTGGGATAAAGAAATAATGATCGATTATTATCGTTTAATTTTTCCTGGTAGAATAAATTCGTATCGTTTTTTCAGGATTCTTGTTTTAAGAAAGCGATCAAATCTTCTGAATCCGAGGAAGAGTGTCCATATAAGTTTATCTTCTTTGTAATATTTTTCTATTTTCTTTTCTGTCAGGTATTCATTTTCATTTTTTAGGTATTTATTGGCTATTCGAATTGCTTCCGGTATAAGTTCCGGCTGATGTTCTTTATGCAAATTACCTATCAGATCGGTGTAGACCTGTGATGGAATATAATATCTGTTTAATATATCATCCACAAAAAAAAGTTTTAAAATCCATCTTAAAAATGATGGTGCACTCTGAAGTATCAGATCAGGGTTCATCTGTTCTTTTTTATTTCTTCTTAAAAGAGGTGTACTCGTATCAATATAAAATAATTTACCATTTAGAACTGTCCAGTTTGAAACTTGTCCATCTATTGCTATTTCAATTCCTGCATTTGCACCGTTTGTTTTATTATATTTCCAGACCTTTTCAATTTCTGAAATTACCTTTCCAATTGTTTCCAAATCTCTGGCTTTATCTTTCCCCAAAGCATTGTGGACAAAGTTTTCTCCTTTATGAATTTCCTGGGCTATGTATAGAGATACGGGGCGATTTGGAATTTCGATAATATAACCTTTCCATAAAGGGAGATTTATTCCAGCAGCTTTAAGATGTAAGCAGTATTCATCATGAAGTTCAAGATATTCTTTGGCCTGGTTAGTAGAATTAAAAATAGGCAGTCTCTTTAGAGCAAATGGAATATTTTCAAGTTTAAATATTGCTGAAATTTCACCATACCCAAGAAGTTTTGCCTTAATAGGAGATTTGGAAAGTTTAACAGGATTTAGACCCTGTTCAAACTCTTTTAATACATCTATATCTATCTCCATTAGTGTTTACCTTTTTTTAATAATCCTTTTATATTCTTTTTTGCATTATAACCCTTTCTTAGGATAGGTTCCAATCTAATTGCCTGTTTAATTGATTTATCAAGTTTTTCCATAATATATGGAATATCGGACTTGTCCATTATTAATGGAGGAAGGAACTGCACAACCCTTGTGTTGTTGTTTGCATAGACTAAAAGAAGGTTATTTGAAAATGCAGTTTTTGTTATAATTGGACCAAAGAATTCTGTAGAAAATTCCAACCCCATCATTAGACCCAGCTGGCGTACTTTTATAAAATATTTTGGATATTTAATAATTAATTGTTCCAGTTCAATTCTAATCTCATCTGATAGTTCATTTACATGATCTAAAAATTGTGGATTTGTTGATATTTCGAGAACTTTGGATGCAGTAATACATCCTAACTCAGAACCTCCGTAAGTGGAGATGTGGATAAATGGGTCTTTTTTAAATACTTTTTCAAGTTTCTTTTTCATAACTGTTGCAGAAATTGGATAGATACCACCGGATAATCCCTTTCCTGTAACTACAATATCAGGATTAATCTTATAGTGTTGGAACCCCCAGTTTTTCCCGGTTCGGCCTAATCCTGTTTGCACCTCATCAATAATTAGTAAAGTATTATTTTTTTTACATATATTTTCTATCTCTTTCAGATAATTAAGAACTGGAATTGGCATACCAAGAGTTGCGGGAATGGTTTCAATAATAAATGCTGCTGTTGTCTTAGATATTGCAGCATCAGCAGCTTTAAGATCACCTAATGGTATTTGTTTAAACCCTGGGGCCATAGATGCAAAAGGTTCTTTGTACTGCTTATCTCCTGTGGCTAATGCAAAGCCAGTGTGACCGTGATATCCTCCAATAATGGAAATAATTTCGTCCCTGCCTGTGTAAGCTCTGGCAGTTTTAATTGCCAGGTCTATAGCCTCCCCTCCACCTACCCCAAAAACAGTAAACCGGGCTGTTTCCCCCATAGAATTAGATAATTGTTCTGCCAGATTGGCCCGCTCTTTGCTCATTAAATGGTGATTGCCAATATCAACAGAGGTAAGGGCTTTTTTTAAGGTATCGATAATTTGGGTATTTCTATGGCCAAGGTTAAAAACACCCCCATTACTATGGAGATTGTAAACCTTCTTTTTCCCATCAATATCATAGAGCCATGGCCCTTCTCTTTTCCCCATAACAAAGCGGATATTGTTTTTTTTATAGAAATCGGCCTTTCCTCTGGAGACCTTATCACTGAAAAGCTCAATATATTTTCTTTTATTTGCTGAATCCATTACCCTTCATTCTCTTTCATTTAGGTACCAAAGTACAGATCCCCAAAATCACCCAGACCGGGAATAATATATGCTTTTTCATTTAGTTTTGGATCTATAAAACCTGTAATAATTTTGACTCCAGGAGCATAGTTTTGAAATGCTTTAATACCTTCCGGAGCAGATATGAGATTGATAAAAATTATTTTTTCTTCAGGTACGCCATTATCTTTTAAAACTTCAATGGCCTTACATACAGAACCGCCTGTTGCCAGCATTGGATCCAGCAGTAGAACATGCCTGTTTGAAATATCTGTTGGAAGTTTATGATAGATCAATTTAGGTTGTGCTGTTTCCTCATCCCTCTGGATTAGTATTTTCCCAATTCTTATTGCCCTGCATACTTCTCTTACAGCTTTCTCCATAGATTCACCTGCTCTTACAATTGGGACTGCACAGAGTTTTCCAAGAAATTCACTACCTGTAAACTCTGCTCCTGTTGGGGTTGTAACTATTTTTTTTTGTGTTGGCAGATGGTTTAATGCTTCTTCAATTAGTAAGCGAATGATCCTTTCCGAATAGAAGAGGAACTCATTTCTTTTTGTATCTTTGTTTCTAATTATTGTAAATAAAGCTTCAAGCTGGGGTGTGTAGGGAAGGACTTTTAAATTTTCCATTACTAAACCTCTCTATGAATATCAGATTTGATAACCAATTCTATATTTTTTGGGAGGTTATCAATCCATACTAGGCTGAAATTTTAAAAGTATCAATAGAGGTCATTATCATTTTGTTTTTTTATTTCTTGTATTCACCTCTATTTTAAATTATCATCTTTTTTATGTGCGATACTATAGTAAGTTTTAAAACCACAGACAATGGAAAATCATTTTTTGGTAAAAATTCAGACAGGGAACCTGGAGAACTTCAATTTATTGATGTATCTATAGAACCTGTAAGAGAATTCGAAGAGAATCCTTTTTATGAAAGTTTGGTAAAGTATACAGAAGGTCCTCTAATTAACCTTAAAGAGATATTTTATAAATTTAAGCACCCTTATAAGGCTGTTCTTTCCCGTCCAGTCTGGATGTGGGGTGCAGAGATGGGTGTAAATGAAAAGGGTCTTACCATTGGTAATGAAGCTGTTTTTTCTAAAGAGAAACCTTCTAAGACTGGTCTGCTTGGGATGGATATTCTTAGATTGGCTCTTCATAACACTTCTAATTCAGCAGAAGCCAGAGATTTTATTATCAGCTTAATAACTCAATATGGACAAGGTGGGGATGGAGGATACAAGAGTAGTTTATACTATCATAATTCTTTTCTAATTATGGATGGTAAAGAGGCAATAGTGCTGGAAACCTCCGGTAAAAATTATGCCTGGAAGAATGTTGAAAGTTCCGCTTCAATTTCAAATTGTTATACAATTATAGACAACAAGACACAGATGGATTCCAAAGATCTAAAAACCAATTTTGGTAATTTTAAAAAACATTATGAAGGTAAATTCTATACATTTTTCAGTAGAGGTAATGTAAGACAGTCCTATACTTCTAAGTATTTAAAAAATAACAAATCTTCATTGGACAGTATAAAAAGTCTTTTAAGATCTCATATGTCAGATACTGATGTTCCAGGGAGGAACATGTCTTCTGTTTGTATTCATGCAAGGGGTATTGTCAAATCTGAAACAACAGCGTCTATGATTGTAGAGTATGGAACAGGATCTCCTGTTATCTGGTTCACTTCTTCCCCTTACAGCTGTGTCAGTACATATAAGCCTATGGTTTTGGAAGATGCTTTTTCTGATGGTAATCCCTTTCCGGATAAAGAATATTCAATTTCTTATGCTAAGGATCAGCAGGTGAATTCGTATCTTTTTGCAGGAAGCTATTCTAAGTTTACAAATGAAGCTTCTGCTGATAGAGATAACCTTGAGAAAAAGTTTGAGAGTTTTGTTGTGGATGGGAAATTGGATTTACAAGATGTGATGCAGAAAGAGAAAGATTATTTGGCGACCGTTAAGAGATTGTTTTAGAGTTATTCCATTGCCTCTGCTTCATGAGGCAGAATCCTTTTGATAGGCCTAAAGTAGGTTTTAGGTGAATGTTCTGCCAGGTCGGAAACTTTTGTCATATAGATACAGGCATATTTTTCCACCTGTTCTGCAAATCGGCTCTCTTCTGAACCGGCTCGCAGTATCTCTCCCCAGTAGGGATTAAAGAACTTTTTAAAAATACCCAGTTGTTCTGATATAAGACCGTTCATTTGATCAATTTCTTCATAAAGTTTATCTCTGGTCTTTCTGTTTGTTCCCTGTTTGTTAAGTTTACTTTCCAATACAGCTTTTTCTTCCATTAGAGAGTTTATTTTTATCTGCACAGATTTTGATTTTTTAAGACTTTCTATTTCATTCTCAAGATCTCCAAGAACCAGTGCAGTTCTCCAGGAACAGTATTTTTTTATAGAAACTACATCTCCATAAATATGATCACCTATGTAAAGGATTTCACTTCCCTGGACACCTAAGTCATCCTGCAGTTTTTGGAACCAGCCTCCCTGATAAATCCCTTTTGCCACTGAGCCCATGTGATTAGTCATCTGACCTGTTTTCTGATCAATTTTAAGAAATCTCCCAGGATGTTCAAAAAATCCTGGTTTATCAGCAAGGGTTATAACAAGGTCAAAAACATCTTCCCATTTTTTGTACTTTTTCCAGTATGGATTAAGTGCATAGTCCAGAAGTGCTTTTGTATAGTCATAATCAGAGTTTGTAATAATTATTAGTTTTTTACCATAGTCCAGATAACGTTCCATAAGTTCCGGAACCTGTGGGTCTGGAATAACATACTTTCCAAAGTCATTTTTCAAATATGATTTAAGAGTATCATCCTGATGTATTATGTCCAGGACAGCTTTTATGTCATCAGCTATCTGGTGGTAATTGGGTAGTTTTTCTCCATCAACTTTCATTTGAACAAGCTGGGAGAAAATAACTCCATTTGAAATTGCAAAAGATGTATCCAGACTTACAAACTCCGAACCTTTAATATCTATAGCCATTTCTCTGTAAATTTTATTTTGCTCTCTGTAATCTACTTCCTTCAGACCGTGGTATGCAATTTTTACCTTTCCATATCTGCTAAGCTGAAGGAGGTTACCATTTATTTTGTCTATAACAAGCCCAACTATAGATCTCTGAAAATCAAATTGAAGATTAAGTATAGAAGATGGATACTCCATTTTTTTATGAAGAGTTTTTAATGCTTCTCTGTGTGTTAATTTCTCCAGTTCTTCAGTATTATATCCTACTAAGGTATAATCCATATCAAAACCAATAACTTTGATATATTTTAGATTAAGTATTCGGTTTACATAAACTGACATTAAGAAACTCCTTTTTAGTAGTATAAGGTATATATTTAATGTGGTAAATGTCAGATTCTTCTGAGCTTCCCATGAATAATTATTAATGCTAAGGTCGTTTTGGAGGACGATATGAAAAAACCGGCTTTGGTTATAATGGCAGCAGGCATAGGCAGCAGATATGGTGGGATTAAGCAGATTGAACCAGTTGGAGAACATGGGGAAGTTATTCTTGATTATTCTGTTTTTGATGCAGTTAGAGCAGGTTTTGGAAAAATTGTTTTTATAATTCGAAAAGATCTGGAAAAAGATTTCAAAGAAGCTGTTTTTGATCGTATTCCTTCTTCTATTGATGTAGAGTATGTTTTTCAGGAACTGGATTCTGAACTTCCCTTTGAGGTTCCTTTAAACAGAACTAAACCATGGGGAACTGCTCATGCTGTTTTGTGTACAGCATCTGTTATTGATGGACCTTTTGTAGTTATAAATGCAGATGATTATTATGGTTCATCTGTATTTTCCGATGTAATGCCCTTTCTTCAGAAGATGGAGACTGGTAGTACCAATTATGCTATGGCTGGATATACCTTAAGAAAAACCCTCTCAGCTCATGGTTATGTTTCCAGAGGAGTATGTAAGGCCGATTCAAAAAACCTCCTTACAAGTATAGTGGAATATGAAAAAATTGAGATTATCGATGGAAAGATAGTTGCAAAGCGCCTTAAATCTGATTCTTCGGAAATTATGACAGGAACAGAGCCTACTTCTATGAACTTTTTCTGTCTGGGACCTGCCTTTTTTGATGAAATTAGAGAAGGTCTAAAAGAATTTTTATCAGATAAAGAAAATCTTGCAAAAACAGAAATTTATCTGCCTATTTTACTGGATACTTTAATAAAAAAACAGGAAGCAACAGTAGAGGTTATTCCTACAGACTCTTCATGGTTTGGAATGACCTACAAAGAGGATAGCCCTATTGTAAAAAAGGCTTTTAGGGATCTTATTAAAGATGGAGTTTATCCATCACCTCTATGGGGTTAGTAGTACTGGATTTTGGCAGTTAAAGGTGATAAGTTCTCAACCATGATTAAATATGCAGTTCTGATTTTTACCAGTTTTTTTATGATTTTTTTTCTAAATGCATGTTCATCCCAACAGGATATTTATATATCAGATACAGGGGAAGGTACTGTTTCTATAGATGTAAATATTGATAAGATGCTGACTGCCTATGCAGGAGATCTTCTGGGTGGCTTCTCAAATATTGATACAAGCAATATAAATCTTTTTGATACTCTTAAAATAAGCCATACTATTTCAGAACTTGAGTCTGTTTCCCTTACTGATATAACTACAGAATCTTCTGAAAAACTTCACCTGAAGCTGGATTTTACAGATCCAGGGAAGATATTTGATGAGTCTGAATTATCAGGAACCCCTGGTTTAATTTCTTTTTCTACCAGAAGAGTTTGTAATAGAGATAGAAAAAAAATCAGTGTATATTTATCTAAAGAAAATTTTAACACAGCCATGGCATTGGTTGGCATGAAGGATTCGGAAATACTGGATACTTTTGGCCCCCAGGATAACCCCTATACAGATACTGAATATCTTGACCTAATGGAATTTCTTTTAGAGGAGTATGAATCTTCTTCGAAAATAAGATCAATTATAAATTCTTCGGAAGTTTTAATTAATCTTAATTTAGATGGACGCATTGTTAATTATAGTGGGTATATCAAATCAGAAATAGAATCCGAATCAAGTGTACAAATAAAAATACCATTATTGGATATTGTTACTCTGGAAAAGCCTATAGAGTTTGTTGTGGAGTGGGAGTAAATTAAAGAGTATTTTTCTTGACAGCTCAATTTTCACAAAGCCCTGGGTTGTTCTGCTTGGTTTTCTCCGATTAACCACATCTTCCCGGGTGTTTGCTAATCCACTTACACCGTCAGAAGCCTGGGTCATTATAGATTCCTGGTTGGAGAGAAGTGTAGTGCATATTCTGAATCCGGGATCTAATCACTTCCAGATATTCCGGACTCTTATGCTGGATAATGGGACGGGTGGTAAATTAAAAGATCCCCGGAGAATATTTTGACTCTATTAAAGAGGCTAATCCCGGGGATTTTTTCTTATGGTTTAATTATCAAATACTGCAGCGTAGGTTAGTGCAGTCTTCGATGATCCCGATCCAATCCTGTGATTGTATCGAAGGAGTAAAGTTCTGTAAAATTCTTCAATTTCAGCAAAATCTTCTGCTGTCATTTTCACGTCAGCTCCATCTTTATTCTCATACTCTGTATCAAAATCAAAGGAAACCTCTGCGGCAAGATCTTCTCCGTCTAATTGGAAAAGACTGAGAGCTACTTCCATTTCAAGCCCGTTTTTAAGAAGAAGCACACCTGGTTCGATTTTTGTTTCGAGTAAAGTTTTTCCGCCTATAGGGCCTATAGGGTTTATATCTGAATCCAGTCCAATTTCCAATAGCTGAGGATAAAGGGTGGCATAGGATTCAATTGTAGGTTCAAACAGATCAGCAAACTCAGCGCCGTATTCTTCAACTTTTTCCTTAACTTTTAAGGACTTTGTATATTTAATACCTGCAGGAGATATATCCGCTTCTATCTCCGCCTCATCATCTTTAAAGTCATCATCTAAAAGTATAAATCGCTCTCCCACAAACATGGGGATTGCTTCTGAGACACTAAAATCGTTGTGTCCGTACTTAAGAGTTATATCATATTTTTCATCAAGTTCATTAAGGGGACTATCGGCACCAAAATATTCATCAAATTTCTGTCTGTATCTAACGACATAGCCTTTACCGCGATAGATTTCAGCAGAATCACTGTCAATATACTGTATCTGTCTGTATCCCGGTTCCATAGGATCATCTGTCTGCTCGAAACGGATGTCTTCTTTATCTGCCGCTTCTCTCATAATTTCCCACAATAAAGCCGGATCATAATCTTCCAGATTTATGATAATCTTATATTCCGCAGAATCAAGATTCTCCAAAACATGGGGGACATCAACAGTTATATCCATATCATGTATAGATACTGCCAGTCTTTCCATACCGAATGAATCATCAATCGGCTGCTCCATTTCACATGCTCCTATGAGAGCGAGTACTGTTAGAACTAATAGAATTTTTTTCATACTTTCCCCTTTTTTAATTTTTCTTATATTTTAATATGGATAAAACGAGGTGTCAAATAAAAAGAAAATATCATATGTATCACTTTATTTTATACATGCACTTTTTAAAGATCAGGGCAACACCCAAAAGAATAAAAACTGGATATCTTGACAGATTACTCTCATAGTTTTATCGTCCTCCTATATGAACCTAAAAAAAATATTAAACACAAAGCTTGTAGAACTGGATCTTAAGGGAAATAGCAAGCAGGAAATAATTGAAAATCTTTTGGATATTCTTGTTAAAACAGGAAAGGTAAAAGACAGATCTTTAGCACTTGAAGCATTGTTGGATCGTGAAGCTAAAATGTCTACAGGTCTTCAACAGGGCGTTGCCATACCTCATGGTAAAACAGATGCAGTAACTGAGCTTCTGGCATGTGTTGGGATACGAAAGGATGGGGTGGATTTCAAGGCTCTGGATGGGATTCCCAGTAAAATTTTTATAATGACCCTGTCTCCATTAACCAGATCAGGACCCCATGTACAGTTTCTTGCAGATATTAGCAGGGTTCTTACCAGTGAGGGTATGCGGGAAAAGCTAATTGATTCAAGCACGAAAGAAGATTTGATATCCCTTTTGGTTAAGAGGCCTTCATGACACACTTAATGACCATACTTGTTCTTCAACTGGCCATTATTATTATTTCATCAAGAATTATTGGATGGGCGTTTCATAAGTATTTAAAACAACCTAAAGTTCTTGGTGAATTAGCTGCTGGAATGATAATTGGACCTTATGCACTTGGATCTATAAATATTGCAGCTCTTCATGGACCTCTTTTTCATTTACCTGAAACTACTTTGCCCATTAGTCCTGAATTATATGGATTTGCAGTTATTGCATCTATAATTTTACTTTTTTCTGCTGGCCTGGAAACTGATTTACCAACTTTTTTGCGATTTTCAGCTAAGGGCTCTCTTGTTGGTTTTGGAGGAGTCATAGTCTCTTTTTTTCTGGGAGATTTGGTTACAGTCTTATTTTTTGAAGATGTTGTAAGTTTTATGGACCCCAAAGCTCTGTTTTTAGGGACTCTATCCACTGCAACCTCTGTAGGAATAACTGCCAGAATCCTTAGTGAACGTAGAAAAATGTCTACTCCCGAGGGGGTAACTATTCTTGCTGCGGCTGTTTTAGATGATGTAATTGGAATTGTTTTATTAGCTGTTGTGGTTGGTGTTGCAAAAGTAGAATCTTCAGGAACAGGAGTTGCCTGGGGAGAGATTGGATTTATAGC
>DAOVSY010000542.1 GCA_030633365.1 Spirochaetaceae bacterium
AAATTCAGGATTGGATTGTTAACTTTAAGGCTGAAGCTCTGAAATAATGTTTTGTTATATTCCATTTGATCTAATAGTGTAGTATATTTACATTATGAAAAGTCAGGAATTATTAAAAGAGGTTCTTACTCTAAAACCACATGATAGATTTTTAATTGTTGAAGGTATTTTGAGTAGTTTAGATCAACCGGATAATGATATTGATGAAATCTGGGCAAATGAGGCTGTTTCAAGGCTCCAGGCATATAGAGCAGGCAAACTGAAAGGTTTTCCTATGTCTGAAATTTTCAATGACTAATTACAAAAAAGTCATCTTTTCTGAATTCGCAAAACTGGAATTGGAAGAGGCAGAGCTGTATTACGAATTTCAACAGTAAGGTCTTGGAAATAAATTCAAGATTGCTATAAAAAAAGGGATTAAAAGGATTCTACAGTTCCTCTATCATGGTCTCTTGAAAAAGATGAAGTAAGAAAATGTTTACTATCCAGATTTCCTTACAAAATTCTTTATTCAATTGAAGAAGACCATATATTTATAATTGCAATTGCTCATACACATAGAGAACCCAATTATTGGGTTGATCAATTATAGGAATAAAAAACCGCAGGCTTTAAGACCTGCGGTTTTTTTGTGCTCAGCATATTTGCTGATTCTATACAATTTAATTAGAAAGCAATTCTAACATTAGCACTTGCACCCAAAGACTGGGTACCAAGGTTATACATTGCATTTAGATCCAGTTTCAGGATAAACAGATTAACAGAGAGTCCACCATAAGCTCGCAGAGACCCACCAGAAGATTCAGAAAATATTGTAAAACCATCACCAGATAATTCAATATCATAACCAGCAGCTTCAAGGGCATCACGGACCTGATCTTCAGTTGCACCAGTAAAAGTAATATCAGTTGAAACACCACCACCAGCTTTGGACCATCCATAAGCATATCCAACACCTGCATAAGGTGTAATAATTAATAAACTTTTACTTGCCTGAAGCTTAAAATCAATAGTTTGTGTTTCCCATGCAAATCGAACATCAGGATCTGTATAATCTAGAGATGCTCCTGTTAATATAGAATCCAGATCAATTCCTGTTGTCAAAGTTCCTGCACTAGTTACAGCAGTGTTTACACCACCAGAAAGGTAATTATATCCAGCAGAAAAAGAGATTGCAGGAAGAAGTGCATTACCTTTAATTATAGGGGTTCGGATATCAAATCCTGCTAAAGTATAATCTACAGAAACATCGCTGGATAAAGAATCCGACATCTCAGGAGTTATAACACCTAACTTAGCACCTATATCAATGGGTAAAAATGGGATACCAATTCTTGCATCCACTACATAAGCAGGGAAAGGTACTCCCAAACCCGAATCTGTAATCTCACTGGGAAGAGTAATACTCAAAGAATCAGCCAGAGATACAAATGCATCCTCAGGAATCATTACTGCCCCAACAGATATACCAACTCCAAAATGAGGGAACCCTCTTACCTTGGCATCAGACCATGTAAGTCCTATTGTAGATGCAGTAGGAAGGGCATCTGCAACATCTGTTGAAAATGTAGAAAATGCAGCCTCCATATCATCAATAGCAACCTGAGCAAAAACCCCAGAAACAGCTACAACCAGAATTATCATCAAAATTAAAATTTTCTTCATAAAATATACCTCCAATTATGTATATGCCTATAGTCTACTTCTTTACTTTGCAATAATCCAATATTTTTATAAAAAAAACCATTGACAATAACTAAAACCAGTATCATTCTATGTTTCATGAATAATAATAAGAAATATTTTACAATCGGGCAGATAACAGATCTGCATGTAGGCAGGAAAATTCCATTCCCTTCCGGAGAGCTAGACTTGTTTGATCAATTAGTAAAAGCAGTGGATAATTTAAATTCAATAGACCCTCCTCTGGATATGGCTGTAATATCAGGAGACCTTGCCAATCATGGAAAGGAAAAAGATTATATTAGAGTTAAATCTCAACTGGACAGACTTAATTTCCCCTATTTTATTGTAATGGGCAATCATGATCAAAGAGAAACACTGGTAAAAGTATTTAGTGAGCATAAATATCTGCTAACAGAC
>DAOVSY010000395.1 GCA_030633365.1 Spirochaetaceae bacterium
TGTCTGGATTTAATGGTACTGTTAATAATATTGGGAGGAATGGTAAAAAAGAATATGAGATATCATTGTCAGTTGGAATGGAATTCTTTTTTATCATTTAGCGACAGAGACTTTCCGGGTTCTGGTTGTAAATTATTGTTTTTTATAATAAAAAATTAAGGAAAGTGCTCGAAAGCGTTAATAGGAGTAGTTAATGGATTTTGATTTAAAAAGCCTTCATCCTTTGGAAATCAGGTTGTTAAGGCATGTTTCTAAAAATGAAAAAATTACAACAGAAAAAATAATAGAAGATCTTTCATATAAGCTTGGTCAGTGTAATCAGGCTTTTAGCTGGCTTGCTGCAAAAGAGTATATTGCAGAAGTTAGCAGGAATTTGCGAACTTTATATGAAATTACAGAAACAGGGAAAGATTATGTTTCCAAAGGTACTCCAGAATTAAGAATTATAAATCACCTTAAAGAAAAAGGATCTATGAAAATGCCCGGGATAGCAAAGGATCTTGGGCTTGAAAATAAGGATGTAGGTTCTGCTTTCGGACAGCTTTCAAAAGAGGGTGTTCTTAAAATGGATAGTGATAAAAATGTTGAAATTACAGATAAAGAACTTCCGGGAAGAATCACTATCCTTGTAACACTTTTATCCAAAGGTCTTGAGAGTGAGATTTTAGATGAATCCGAACTTACAAAAGATGAGCTGGAAGTTATTAAGGCTAACAGTAAAAAACGTGGAGCAGCTGCCTCTCCCTTTAAAATTATAGAAAGAGAAGATCTTGTATATGAACTTACAAATAATGGTGAAAAAGTTAAAAAACTTCTTTTAGATCAGGGATTGACAGGTGAAGAAATTGGTGGACTTACACCGGAAATGCTGGTTACAGGTTCCTGGAAAGGAAAAGATTTTCGGGAATATAATATAAATACACCTCCAAGTAGAGTTCTTCTGGGGCGAAGAAATCCATATAGTCAGTATCTGCAATGGGTGAAGGATAAACTTTCCTCTTTGGGATTTGAAGAATTTGACGGCCCCCTTGTAGAGACAGAGTTTTGGAATGGAGATGCCCTGTTCATGCCTCAGTTTCATAGTGCCAGGGATATTCATGATGTTTATTACCTGAAAAATGCTGAATCTGCAAAAGAAATTGAACAGCCATGGTTGGATCAGGTTGCAGAAACACATGAAAGTGGTTGGGAAACCGGCAGTCGTGGTTGGGGATATAAGTTTGATCATGATTTTACCCGGAGGCAGGTCTTAAGAAGTCAGGGTACTGTTCTTTCTGCAAAGCAGCTTCATAAAGCAAAAATTCCGGGAAAATATTTTGGTGTTGCCCGTTGTTTTAGATATGATCAGGTTGATGCAACCCATGGTGCTGATTTTTATCAGACAGAAGGTATTGTTCTTGGTGAAGATGTTAATCTTCGTACATTATTGGGCCTTTTAAAGATGTTTGCAGAAGAGATAGCAGGTGCTGAAGAGGTTCGGTATGTACCTGGATATTTCCCTTTTACAGAACCATCAATAGAAGTTCATATTAAACATCCTGTTTTGGGTTGGTTTGAACTTGGTGGGAGCGGTATTTTCCGACCGGAAGTAACTAAGGCCATGGGTATTGATGTTCCTGTTCTTGCATGGGGGCTTGGAATAGATAGAATGGCTCTTATGCATCTAGGGCTTAATGACCTTCGTGAACTTTTTACACCTAATATTGAAAATGTACGCCTTAGAAGGAGCAAATAGTAATGCCGAAAATTGAAGTTAACAGAGAAAAATTTTATAGCTTTATAGGAAAATCATATACAGATGATGCATTGGAAGCTCTTCTTCCCTGTGCCAAGGCAGAACTGGATGCAGTGGATAATGAGGAAGGTACACTTAAGATTGAACTTAATGATACAAACAGGCCTGATTTGTGGTCAACAATGGGACTGGCACGGCAGCTTAGGGTTTATGAAGGTGGTCAGGGGAACAAATATAACTTTTTCTCAAATTCAGAAAGAACTTTGGATGCGGCTGAGAGAATAGTTAAAGTAGACCCGGATATTAAAGCAACAAGACCATATATGGCAGCTTTTGCAGTTACCGGTAAGGCTGTGGATGATTCAACATTGAATGATTTGATTCAGACTCAGGAAAAATTATGCTGGAACTATGGCCGTAAAAGAAAATCAATTGCTATGGGTGTTTATCGAAGCGATCTGATTAAATATCCTGTAATGTATAAAGCCGCTGATCCGGATAAGACAAGGTTTGTTCCTCTGGGAATGGATAAAGAATTAAACCTTAGGGAGATAATTAAAGAACACCCTAAAGGCCAGGAATTTGGTCATATTGTTGAAAATGATAAAAAGTTTCCATTTATTACAGATGTAGATGGAAAAGTATTAAGTTTTTCTCCGGTAATTAACAGCTCGGAAATTGGTGCTGTAGAGGTTGGAGATGAAAATCTGTTTATAGAACTGACTGGTACTGATTTACCTTCCCTTATTTTAACTGCATCAATTGTAGCATGTGATCTTGCAGATGATGGTTTTACTATTCTTCCAGTTAAAGTTGAATATCCCTATGAAACTGAGCTTGGAAACAGTATAACAACGCCATTCTATTTCCAAAAGGGGATGTCCGTAAGTCTTGAGTATGCAAGAAAACTTCTGGGGTCTGATTTATCTGCAGATCAAATGAAGAACGCTCTTATAAGAATGGGAATTAAAACAGAGATTGCTGGCGAGGAAATTAAAATAGAAGTTCCTGAATACAGAAACGATTTTCTTCATTCTGTTGATATTGTTGAAGATATTATGATGGGCCGTGGAATGGATAGCTTTGCGCCTGTAATGCCTTCTGATTCCACTGTTGGAAGAATTAGCCCAGAGGAAGAATTTGCAAGGAAAGCTAAAGATATTCTTATAGGTCTTGGTTTTCAGGAGATGATCTATAATTATCTTGGGTCCGGAAAGGACTATATTGAGAAAATGAATATTGCAGGAGACAAGCATATTCAGATTGTAAATCCTATGACTGAAAACTATGAATTTGTCAGAGCAAGTATTATCCCATCTATGTTGAACTCTGAAGCTATATCAGCAAATGCTGTATATCCTCATAATATTTTTGAAATTGGAAAAGTTGCTTTCCTTGATTCAAATGATAACTCCGGAACTGTTACAAAAAATTCTCTTGGGTTTTTTAGTGCTGACAGGGCAGAGGGGTATAATCAGGTTAGCAGTTCTGTATCTGCAGTTTTTTATTATCTTAATAAAGAGTTTGAGCTTAAAGAA
>DAOVSY010000462.1 GCA_030633365.1 Spirochaetaceae bacterium
CATGTATCAATAATTATCTTGTTTCTTTCTTCTTCCTCTATATTTGAATCATCATAATATAATTCCGTAGGAAAAGTTGAAGGAGAATTAAATGGAATTTTTATCTCAACATGCTTTTTTGTACCCACAGCAAGCATTCTTTGATATGGAGAAATTTGTGTGGAACTAATAAAAGTTGCTTGTCCGGAAGGAAAATCAAGTATAGCAGATGCAAGTATATCAGTTTTAAACTTTGGATCATATTCAGCCACAGCTATAACCCTTTTTGGCTCTTCTTTAAATAGAAATCTTGATGTATTTACAGGGTAGCATCCAATATCCCAAAGTCCGCCTCCGCCCATATCAGAAGAATAGCTGTTTCTAATATTGGAAGAGTCAAAATTTGAATAAGAGAAAAATCCCTGAACTGCTCTTAGCTTGCCAAAATCTTCACTGGAAGTTAATTCCCTTGCCTTAAGCCATTGTGGATGGGATCTTACCATAAATGCTTCTCCCATCTTAACTCCAAAACTGTCTCGTACTTCCATTGCTTTCTTAACATCAGCTACAGTTAATGCAAAAGGTTTTTCACACAAGACATGTTTACCTGCCTCCATGGCTTTAATGCTCCACTCTACATGAAGGTGATTTGGAAGTGGAATATATACAGCATCAATGGATTTATCCGTTAGAAGATCTTCGTAGGAACCATATGCTTTTTCTATACCTAAAGCTTTTGAAGTTTTTTTAGATTTATTTATATCTCTGGATGCAATAGCAGTTATATCACTGTATTTTCCTGCCTGCATTCCTGGAATAACATAGTTTCTTGCAATACCTGCATCGCCTAAAATGCCCCATTTAATTTTCATAAAAAACTCCTATATTCTTTCTAATTTGTTTGAGTATAGATTAAAATTAAAAAAACTGCTAGAAAAATACTCGTGAGGATTTTGCGATGTCTATTGAATTGGTCTGTTTTTGGCTTTTTCCGCCAGTTTATGGTCAATATATTAGAGAAGAAGTATTATTAAAGTAGAAAATGAGACACAGCGCAAAAAGCTGTCGTAGAAATTTTGTCAAAAGGAATGGTTTAATGTTTAAAGTAATGATTGTGTGTATGGGTAATGTCTGCAGATCTCCTCTTGCTCATATTCTGCTGGATAATTATTTACAAAAAAAAGGATTAACTGATAAAATAAGTGTGGAATCATCGGGAGTAAATGTTTTTAGTGAGGGTCAGGCAATGTGTGACAATATTATAGCTACTGCTGCTGGAAGAGGACTTTCCATAAAGCACTATTCGAGGCGATTTTACAAGGAAGATGGAGAAGAGTTTAATTTAATTTTGGCAATGGATAATACTACTATGTCCAGAATTAAAGGTCATTTAAAGGGAACAGGTTCAACTGGTGAAGTAAAGTTTTTCAAGTATTTTGATCCTGTAAAATCTGGAGGCAATGAGGTACCTGATCCATGGTATGGTGGGAACGATGAATCTGAAATGGTTTATGATATGATAGAACGGACTATTGAACCATTGGTTGATAGTATTATCAATAAATAGTCTAAGTCTATTACTGAAATTTAGAATATAGGGCTGGTCGCCAACAAGTTGGCTGCTCGCCTATGCAACCTAAGGAGATTCCGGATGAGTGACAAAATTGTTGTAATAATAAGTACAGCAGAAGCTGAAAAAGCAAGAACTGGTATGATGTATGCTGTAAATGCAGTTCTTCAGAAATGGATGTCTGATGTAAAACTTATTTTTTTTGGACCTGCTCAGGATCTTCTTCTAAAAGATGTAGAAATGAAAGACTTTCTTCTACAGTTTCAGCAGGCAAAAGGAAAGGCTGTATCCTGTAAATTTATTGCAGACAGGGATGAGACTGATGAGGAAACTACTGCTTTAGGTGTAAAAGTAGAATATGTTGGAAGTATGATATCTGATCTTATTAAAGACGGATATGTTCCCTTAATATGGTAAAGCAGATAAGGTAGTAAATCTATGGTAAATAAAGTTCCAGTCTCATGTAATAAAGATTGTGGTGCAGGCTGCCCTCTGGAAGCTCATGTTGAGGATAATCGGGTAATACAAATAACTGATAGTACTTATAAAAAACCTCTTATGCATGGCTGTCTGAAAGGTTTTAAAATGACTGATGTTATTTATAATCAGGAGCGAATTCTAAAACCAAAGATTCGTACAGGAGAGAGAGGCAGTGGTCAGTTTCGGGATGCCAGTTGGAATGAAGCTCTGGATCTTGTTGCAGATAAATTGAAACAAACAAAAGAAAATACTGGTGCAGAGTCTGTTATGAGACTTGGAGGTTCAGGTTCCTGTCGTGGTGCTCTGCATAATACTGCTACTCTTGCTCAGCGATTTTTAAATTTTTATGGCAATTATACAGAAACCAGAGGCAGTTTTTCCAGTGAAGCTGCAACTTTTGTTAAAAAGCCTATGTTTGGTACAAAAAATATAGGTATAGATGTTAAAACTCTTCTAAATTCAAAACTTATTATACTCTGGGGATTTAATCCGGAAGACACAAGGTTTGGCTGTGAGACCGAATCTTTATTAAAAAAAGCTGCAGATATGGGTATCCCTTTTATTGTTTTGGATCCAAGAAAAACACCTTCTGTCAGCAGATACAATGCACAATGGCTTCCAATAAAAGCTGGAACAGATTCTGCTCTAATGCTTGGTATGTTGTAACTAATGCTTACAGATATTCTGGCAGATTTATAGTTTATAGATAAGTACAGTACAGGCATTTATAAACTGGAAGATA
>DAOVSY010000489.1 GCA_030633365.1 Spirochaetaceae bacterium
AGAGTGGGACTTGCCCTGGCTCTTATGGATGACCCGGAGATTCTTATTCTTGATGAGCCAACCAGTGGCCTTGATCCAAATCAGATAGCAGAAATCAGATCAATTATAAAAGAGATTGGTAAAAAGAAAACAATTATATTTTCTACTCATATATTAAGTGAAGCAGAAGCAACTTGTGACAGAGTAGTTATTATGAACAAAGGTAAACTGGTTGCTGATGGTACAACAGAAATGTTGAAAGGTAAAAAATCTGGTGATCACATTGTACATATAACACTGGAAACCATTGAACAAAAGAAGGTTAAAGATCTTTTTAAAGGAATTGATGGAATTACTATTAGTAGTATTGAAGAAGCAGAAGATTCTACATTAGTAAGCTTAAATACAACAGAAGATCAAAGAGCAAATATTTATAAAGTAATAAAAAAAGAAGATTGGATTTTGCTGGAAATGGTACAGGAAAAAAAATCTCTGGAACATATCTTTAAAGAACTAACAAAGGAAGCTTAAATGTCCCTAAAAAATATATTTGTTATTTTAAAACGAGAACTGCGGGTTTTTTTCTCCTCTCCCATAGCCTATATTGTTATGACCCTGTTTTTGTTACTTACAGGCTGGTTTTTCTTTTCCACATTTTTTCTGTCTGGAAGAGCAGACATGAGAGATTTTTTCAATTTGCTGCCAGTCATTTTTGCTTTTATTATACCAGCAATAACAATGAGAATGTTTTCCGAAGAATATAAAACAGGATCATTTGAGATTACAGCAACTCTCCCTGTCAATACTATTGATATTATAGTAGGTAAGTTTTTAGCCTCGCAGTTTTTTGTTATTATAATGCTTATACCTACACTATTATATCCACTTTTTATAAGCTTTCTGGGAGATCTTGATATGGGCCCTGTTATTGGAGGATATGCCGGTGCTATTCTTCTTGCAGGCGCGTATTCGGCAATTGGTATTTTTGCATCCTCCCTTACAAGGAATCAAATTGTTGCATTTTTAATTAGTGCAGCAGCTTGCTTTTTTTTAACAATATTAACTTCGATTCTATTTTTTATCCCTCCATTTCTAACTGTTATTTTCCAATATTTTGGATCTGTATTTCATTTTAATAATTTTGCTAAAGGGATTTTAGATTCCAGAGATATTATTTATTTTCTATCTATTATAATTCTTTCACTTGGAGGAACTTTTTTCTTTCTAAAAGAAAAAAGTAAATCGATATATCTAAACTTCAGTTTATATTTTGTCGTATTACTTTTAGTAAATTTAGTATCTGGTACATTATTTTTTAGAGCGGACCTTACAGAAAATAAAAAATATTCTTTATCCCCAGCCAGTATATATGCTGTATCTACTATTGAAGAACCACTAACTATTAAAGCTTTTTTCTCTGAAAACTTACCTGGAACATATAATAATCTTCGAAAAGAACTTAAAGATTTAATGGAAGAGTATTCTCTGGTTGGTAACAAAAACTTTAATTTTCAAATATATAATATTAACAGCGAAGGTACATCTACAGATAAATCAGGTGAGTATTTAAGGGAACTTGCTGAGAGTTACTCGATATATCCAGTACAAATCCAAACAATAGAAAGTGATGAAGTAAAACTTCAAAGTATATATATGGGAGTAACCCTTATACATGGAAACATGCAGGAAAATATTCCATCTATTGCCGCTGTAAATAATCTTGAATATGAGATTACTGGAACTATAAACAAAATAAGCAGAAAAATATCTGCTCTACTTTCTTTAAAAGAGAATATATCCATAGATTTATACCTTTCTTCTTCTCTTTACTCTATGGGTGAGGGTTTATCTGATTATTCAAATACAGTTAAATCAATTGTAGATAATTTAAATAAATTAAATTATAACCGTTTAACTTTTAATTATATTGATCCAGATGCACCTGGTTTTATTTTAAATCAGAATCTTACCTCCTTTAACTTACAAACAGCTGAAGGTAGTTCTAAAAATGTATATGCAGATATTTTAATTAGGAATGATGATAAATTAAGTGCAATTACACTGCTTCGTAAAAATGTATTTGGATATGATATTATTAATCCTGATGAGTTATCTGGAAATCTTGATGGAATAATTGAAAAATTACTGGGCATAAATACAGAAATCGGATATCTTACAAATTTTGGAACAATTCCTCTTTATCAAAATCCTTATACACAAAACAGTCAGGAACCTTCTATTAATAACTTTACAAGAATGATTTCTGATAATTATTTAATTAATCCAATTGATAATCTAATACATGGTATACCCGAAAATATTAAAACTTTGATAATAGCTAGTCCGGTCGAAAAACTAAGCTCCTGGGATCTATATCAAATTGATCAGTATATAATGAAAGGAAATTCTGTTGCTTTATTTATAGATACACATACAGAAGTGTATGACCAAAATCAAAATCCATATAATCCTCAACCCCCTGTTTATCTACCAAGAGAATCCGGCCTGGAAAATCTAATTAAACATTATGGTGTTGAAATTAGTAATTCCTATGTATTGGATGAAAACTGCTACAAGCAAATAGGCAGGGATTCTGCCG
>DAOVSY010000034.1 GCA_030633365.1 Spirochaetaceae bacterium
AGCCGAGCAGCAAACTTGTTGGCGACCAGGCTTACTTATCAATTAAAAGAAAGTAATAAAAAGATTTTAAAATGTCCAATCTAATTTAGTAACAATTTTTCTAAAAGAAAGGATTAATTGTACATACTTCATATAAATTGGCAAATATTTAGCTGATCATTATTTTTCGACTTGATTTATTTCAAAATTCATGGTTATGTAATGCTAATATTTACATAATTTTAAGGAGAGAGTAATGAAAAAGATTTTATTTATATCTTTAGTCGTAATGCTATCATTGTTTACAATTGTTAGTTGTGCGAAAAAAGAGGAAGCTACAATTAAAATTGCAGTAGCAGGACCTCATTCAGGTGACCTTGCTTCCTACGGTCTTCCAACTGTAAAAGCTGCTGAAATTCTTGTTGAAAAAATAAATGCAGACGGCGGTCTTCTTGGTCGACAGGTTGAACTCATTATCGAAGATGATGTTTGTAAACCAGAAGTAGCAACAAACACTGCTGCAAAACTTGTTGGTGAAGAAGTAGTTGCAGTTATTGGCCATATTTGTTCCGGTGCTACAAAAGCTGCTATGGGGATCTATAATGATTCCGGTATTCCTGCAATATCACCATCAGCTACTAACCCTGGATTAACTCAGAGTGGTGACTATCCTAACTTTTTTAGAACTATTGCACCAGATGATGCTCAGGCAGCACTGGAAGTTTCATTTGCACTTGATACACTTGGTGTAAGCAAAATTGCTGTTCTTCATGACAAAGGTGATTACGGTAAGGGCCTTGCAGATTTTGCAAAACTTTACCTTGAAGAAGATTCAAGAGCAGAAGTTGTACTTTACGAAGGTGTTACTGTTGGTGCTGTAGATTATACTGCTGTTATTAACAAAATTAAAAACTCAGGCGCTGAAGCAATTATTTTTGGTGGATACCACCCGGAAGCTTCAAAAATTATTAGCCAGATGAAAAAGAGAGCAATAGATTTACCTTTTATCTCTGATGATGGTGTTAAAGACAACACATTTATCAAAGTAGCTGGTGAATATGCAGAAGGCGTGTATGCTTCAGGTCCTATGGATACAGCTACAAACCCACTTACAATTCAGGCTACAAAAGAACACCAGGACAGATATGGTGAAGATCCAGGTGCTTTCTACCTGAATGCATATGCTGCAATCCTTGCAGTTTTTAATGCAATTGAAGTTGCAGGTTCTACAGATTATGAAGCAGTTACTAATGCTTTAAGAACAAGCTATGTTGAAACAACACTTGGTAAAATTAAGTTTGATTCAAGAGGAGACGCTGAAGGTGTAGGTTTCTCAATGTATCAGGTTCAGAACGGCAAATACGTCGAACTGAAATAATAAACGCATATAACTTATAGAGACAGTCTTTTATTGGACTGTCTCTTTTTATTTTAAGAAGGTCTTCCACCAGGAAGTATTCCCATTCCAACAGTAAGGAGCCATAATACGATATGGATCTACAATACTTTTTCGAACTATTTGTGGGCGGTTTAACTAAAGGGAGTATTTATGCTCTTATAGCTTTGGGTTATACCATGGTTTACGGAATTATTAAATTAATCAATTTTGCCCACGGAGAAATATATATGATCGGAGCATTTACAGCTCTGATAATTGCATCAGCCTTAAGTTTTACAGGAATGAACCCTGTACTTATTTTTTTGATTTCCACTATTCTGGCTATTTTCTTTTCCGCTTCCTATGGTGTGACAATGGAAAAAATTGCCTACAAACCCTTAAGGGGATCCCAAAGACTATCAGCACTTATAAGCGCCATTGGTATGTCAATGTTTCTGCAGAACTATGTTCTACTCGCTCAAACATCTGACTTCCTGCCGTTCCCAAACCTGATTCCTGAGTTTAAGTTTCTGGAACCGTATAAAAGCCTTATCAGTTCATCGGGACTAATTATTCTGGTAACTACAGCGATTGTAATGATCCTGTTAACATATCTTATAAAGTTTACTAAAACAGGAAAAGCTATGAGGGCAACATCCCAGGATGCAAAAATGGCTCAGCTTTTGGGAATAAATATTAGTAAAGTAATAACAATGACATTTATTATTGGATCTTCAACTGCAGCTCTTGGTGGAGTACTAATAAGTACACATGTTGGGCAGTTGAACTTCTATATTGGTTTTCTTACAGGTATAAAAGCCTTTGTAGCTGCTGTACTAGGCGGCATAGGAAGCATCCCAGGCGCAGTTCTTGGCAGTTTTGTCCTTGCATGGACAGAAAGCTTTGGTACTGGATATATATCCAGTGATTATGAGGATGTATTTGCATTCCTGTTCCTTATTATAATTCTGATTTTCAGACCATCCGGAATACTCGGCAGGCCTGAAAACAAGAAAGTTTAGAGAGGCATAAATTAATGATAGATATAATGAAATACTTCACTCGAAAAGAGATGAAGAAATCACTTGTTATTTCCATATGGTTTATGATCCTTACATTTCCTATTATGGTTATTAAAGTTAATACTATTGAAAATACTGTAGTATGGCGATGGGCAAGTCTTATAGGAATGGGTATTGGATCATTTTTAATGGCTACCCTGTGGCGCTATCTTCTTGATAGAAAAAGTATGAAGGGCGCCATATCTGATAAAAAAACTTTTCAGATGAGAGTTATGGACTGGGCCAATGAAAACCCTAAAGTAAAAAAGATTGCACTGGTTGCTGTTGTTCTATTTATTGCAGCCTTTCCATTTCTTTCATCAATGTATCAGACAAGTATTATGACAACGGCACTGATGTATGTTGTACTTGGTCTTGGTTTAAATATTGTTGTAGGGCTTGGAGGTCTGCTCCACCTTGGATATGCAGCATTCTATGCTGTAGGAGCTTATACTTATGCACTCCTTAATTATCATTTTGGGCTTAGTTTCTGGATATGCCTGCCTATAGGAGCAGGTCTTGCTACAATTATGGGAATATTACTAGCTATTCCGGTACTAAGACTTCGGGGAGATTATCTTGCAATAGTTACCCTTGGGTTTGGTGAGGTTATAAGAATTGTTCTTGAAAACTGGAATGAATTTTCTTTTGGGCCAAGTGGTATTGCACAAATTCCACGTCCTGGTTTTTTTGGAATGTCAATGAAACTTCAGACTGCAACTATCTATATTTATTTTATTATGATTGCAATGGTAATATTCACAATCTTTGTTGTACGCCGTCTTGAGAACTCCCGAATAGGTCGTGCCTGGATAGCTATGAGAGAAGATGAAATAGCCAGTGAATCTATGGGTATTGATATTACTAAATCTAAAATTACAACCTTCGCTCTGGGAGCTTTCTGGGCCGGTATGGTTGGTGTTATTTTTGCAGCAAAAACAACTTTTATAAACCCTGCAAGTTTTACCCTTTGGGAATCTGTAATGATACTCTGTGTTGTTGTTATCGGAGGAATGGGTTCTATATTGGGAGTTGTAGTTGGAGCACTTATTCTTATTCTTCTTCCTGAATACTTAAGAGCTTTTTCTGAATACAGAATGCTTATATTTGGTGCTATTCTTGTATTAATGATGGTTTTCAGACCAGGGGGAATAATTAGTAATATTAGAAAAAAATACAAATTTGAACCTACTAAGTCATCTACTAATACTAATCAGGAAGGGGTTAAATAATGACACCTATACTTGAAACAAAAAACCTGACAATGCAATTTGGGGGGTTAACAGCTGTTGATAACGTAAACATCAAAGTTAATCCAAAAGAAATTGTTGCACTTATTGGCCCTAATGGTGCTGGTAAAACAACCTTCTTTAACTGTGTTACCGGAGTATACAAACCAACAAGCGGGGATATATTGATATCTCCTAACGGACAGTCCCAGAAACGAATTAATGGCCTTAAACCTAATAAAGTAACAGAAAAAGGTCTTGCCCGAACATTTCAGAATATCCGCCTTTTTCAGAATATGACTGTACTTGAAAATGTTATGATAGGAAGACATACAAAACTAAAATCTGGTTTACTTGGAGCAATATTTCAACCAAAATCAACACGGAAAGAAGAAAAACAGGTAATTCAGGACAGCTACAATATTTTAGTAGATGTAGGACTGGAAAATTTTGTAAATGAACTTGCTAAGAACCTCCCCTACGGAGCACAAAGACGCCTTGAAATTGCAAGAGCCATGGCAACAGAACCTGCACTTCTACTCCTTGATGAACCTGCAGCAGGTATGAATCCACAGGAAACAAAAGAACTTGATGAAATGATTTTAAATATAAGGGATAAAAACGATATTTCAATCCTTCTTATTGAACATGACATGAGTTTAGTAATGAGTATTTCTGAAAAAATCTTTGTAGTTGACTATGGTAAACTAATTGCCCAGGGATCTCCGAATGAAATTAAAAATAATCCGGAAGTAATAAAGGCATATCTGGGAGATGATAGCGATGCTTAAAATTGAAGGTATACAAACATTTTATGGAAACATTCAGGCTTTACATGATGTTTCTATAGAAATTAATGAAGGTGAAATTATTACCCTTATAGGAGCTAACGGAGCTGGTAAATCTACTACTCTTATGTCAATATCCGGAGTAGAGCAGGCAAGAAATGGCAAGATAATTTTTGAGGATCAGGATATAACTCATATGGACCCTGATAAAATTGTACAGCTTGGAATAATTCAGGTACCCGAGGGTAGAAGGATTTTCCCTTATCTTACTGTTGCAGAAAATTTAGATATGGGTGCTTTTTTAAGAGATGATAAAGAAGAAATAAAAAAAGACATAGAATATGTTTACAGTCTCTTTCCTCTTCTAAAAGAAAGAAGAACTCAGGCTGGTGGAACTTTAAGTGGTGGAGAACAGCAGATGCTCGCAATATCAAGAGCATTAATGGCAAAACCAAAACTACTGCTCCTTGATGAACCTTCTCTGGGACTTGCTCCCATTATAGTGCAGCAAATTATGAGTATAATCAAAAAAATTAATACTGAACAAAAAACAACTATTTTCCTTGTTGAACAAAATGCAAACCTTGCTTTAAAACTGGCCGACAGAGGTTATGTAATGGAAACAGGAAGAGTTACACTTAGTGATACTGCTAAAAACCTGCGCGAGAATGATGCAGTTAAAAAGGCTTATTTAGGTATATAAATAGTCTTATTTTGTAATTTACGCCGTCGTAGGGAACATGCATGCCTGGTTCCCTACGACGGCTTTTTTTATTTCCACATATATTGTATCATCCAAAAATTACTGGAGGATTATTTGGAAATTAAAATATTAGAATCAGGAACCGGAACAGCTGAAATATCTGTAAATGGAACTAAGAAACTTGCTGTTACAACAAACCTGGTTAGTAAAATTTATAAACAAATATCCAGACAGGAACTTTTATCAGAATCAGGTGTTCTAATAAAAGATGGTGTTTCAACAAAATGGATTTCAACTGAAAGTCTTGAACTAAAAGGAAAATTAGTTTTCCCTGGTCCATATTATAAAGGGAAGACTATTGCAGATTTGGATCTGGATATCGATATTTTAAGTGACCTTGCTGTTGCATTTCAAACAATAACTAGAGAAGATATTCCTGTTACAGGTTATTACCCCCCTGGAATTTTTATACTGACTGATGGTGGTATTTTGATATTCCCCCCTTCTCTAATTAGTTATATTACAAGTCAACTCCCAGAAGAAGGAAATATTGAATTCTGGCAGTCATTTAATCATCCTGATATTTCCGGAGAAGTACAATTTTCCTTTACCCTGGGAGTACTTGCATATAATCTACTTACAAAAGAACTACCATACACAGGATCTTCTTTAACTGAAATACGAGAAAAAATGCGTTCCAGCAAGCCAGTAGCTATAGAATTTCTTGCACCAGGTATAAATAAAAATATTGCTGCTATTATTAACAGGTCTTTATCTTCTAAAGATGTAAATTTAGAAGAATGGATTAAAATTCTTAAGCTTTGGATAAACGAAGGCGCTATTACTAATATTAGTAATGAAGAAAAAGTTCAAATCAAAAAAAATGCTGCAAAAAAACTGTACAAAAGAAAAAAACAATTTGAACGGAAACAGTTCTATTCACATAACTGGAAAACCATTGGTACAATAATTGCCGTTCTGGTGTTTATAATATCATTCAGTATAGGGCCAATTAAAAATGCTCTTGAGCCACCAATAACAGCAGGAATGTCTGCAGAAGAGGTAGTAGAAACTTATTACAGTGCAATTATAGATATGGATGTTGAAATAATGGAGGACTGTGTAGACAAAGGTATCGGTAAAAATGATATTAATGAAGTTACACAGCTGTTTGTAATATCCAGAGTTAGAAGCGGATATGAAGGAAAATCTGGTTTGATCTCTGCACAGGACTGGAATGATGGTGTAACAACTAAAATAAATCCAGGAGAGCAGGTATATGGAATAGCTGATCTTGAAATAACCAAATCTGATAATTTTACATTTTATGCCGACTATATCAGGTGGTTTCCTAATATTCCGGAAGATACTGATTCCAATGAGATTCTCCTGCCAACTAAAATATTAGTAAAAGATACTCTTACTCTTGAAAAAGTTAAGGATGTCTGGATAATAACCAATCTTGAAAGAGTTACTAAGGAGTAAGATACAATGATAAAAGGTGTACTTTTTGATATGGATGGAGTTCTTGTTGATTCAGAGGATTTTATTCGACTTGCAGCAATACAAATGTTTAAAGAAATAGGACTGGAAGCTAGACATGAAGATTTTTTTGAATTTATTGGCACAGGAGAAAACAGGTATCTTGGAGGAGTTGCAAAGAAATACAATTTCCCATTTAATCTTCCAGAAGGTAAAATACGAACCTATGAGATATATATTGAGCTTATTAAAGGTAAATTAGGAACTCTGCCAGGAGTTAACTCTTTTATAGAAAAATGTAGAAATAGAGGACTTAAAATTGCCCTGGCAACCAGTGCTGATAGAACAAAGATGGATGCAAATCTTATTGAAATGGGTATGACACAAGGAAGTTTCGATGCAGTTGTAAATGGACTTGATGTTGAACATAAAAAACCTTCTCCTGATATCTACATCAGAGCTGCTGAACTTCTCGGTCTAACACCTTCAGATTGCCTTGTTGTAGAGGATGCTGTGAATGGTGTAGAGGCAGCAAAATCTGCGGGATCAAAATGCCTGGGATTAACAACCAGTTTCTCTGAAAAGGAACTGGCTGGTGCTGACTGGTTTGCCAGGAATCTTTCTGAAGCCGGAGATGAGGTACTTAACTGGTAGGGGTAAAAGATTTTTTACCCCTACCAGCTCATCAATCTTTGGAAAGAGAGAATGAAACTTTAAATGATGATCCTTCTCCCAGAGTACTGTCTACAAGTATATCTGTTCTATGAATCTGTGCTATTCTTTTTGCAATAGATAAGCCCAGGCCGGTACCGCTTGTACTTTTTTTGACAGCTTCATTGGAACGAAAATATTCTTTGAAAATAAGTTTTAAATTTTTTGAAGCAATACCTATACCATGATCTGTTATTGTTAAAGTTGTTCTTGTACTGGGACCTGCTACAAGGCTGACATCGACACTGGAATTATCATTTGAATAATTTAATGCATTTTCAATTAATATCTGTACTAATGTTTTAATCTGATCAGAATTGCACTTTATCATACAATTACCAGTACACCTGGTAAAAGAAATATCAATATTTCGATGTTCCGCTATACTCGAAACCATTTCTATAACCCCAGCTACTGCAGTATTAAGTGAGGAATATTCCATATGAATATTTTCTTCAACACAGGAATTAAGATTAGCCAATTCAAGCATTTCTCTGATTGACCGGGATAACAGCTCGCACCTGATTTTAATTTTCTCGACTATACTAACAACTTTTTCAGATAGATTATCTGCATAACCAGCAAGTAAAATATCAACATAACTTTGTATGGCTGCAAAAGGTGCTTTTAGCTGATGAGTTGCATTTACCAGGTATTTTGTTTTTTCATCATTAATATCCTGAAGCTTTTCATTAAGCAACTGGAAGCTGTATACTTGCTGTTGAAGTTCTTTATTTACTACTTCAAGCTCATCGGTTCTTTCAATTACTCTTTCTGCAAGCTCAAGTTTATATGCTTTTAATTCTGTAGTTATTTTGTGCTGAGTATTTATCATATGGAACATAACTTTAGATGCAGCAGATCCCATTACATTGCAACCAGGAAGTTTATTTTTTTGTAAGTATTCAAAAACATTATCTTTACCAGTTATTTCAAATATTAAATTAACTTCCGGATCTTCCAGCATTATTTTTAAATTTGTATCTGTTACACATTGAATATTGTTTTTCTTTGCAAGAGAAAATCCCTGGGCTTCCGGATTGAGATCACAAATATATTTAACTTTTATACCTGGAATTTCAAGCAGATTGAAAAGGATTGCTTCACCACCGGATCCAGCTCCAACAATTCCAATTGTATCACAATCTGAACTCATATCTTTCAACTTAAAAGTTTGTTAACTAATTTAATAAGTTCTGCAGGTACAAGTGGTTTCTCTACAAACTCATCAACCGGAAGGTAAACATCATCCTTATCTGCATTAGAAAAGGTGCCTGAATATTGTCCTTTTTCATTAACAGCTGAAAGCATTGCAATTGGAATATTTTTTGTTTTATCATCATGTTTAAGTTTTCTTGCAATTTCAAAACCAGCTCCATCATTTTCAGGAAAAATTACATCAAGAATTATAAGATCAGCTCCGAAATCACTAACATTTTTAACAGCATCTTCCTCATCATGCTGGGAAGCAATCTCATGATCCTCTCCCTCAAGCACCATTGTTAATGCATCAACAATATCTCTGTCATCATCAATAATATAGATCTTGCTCATTTTAAACTCCTTAGGTTGCATAGCCGAGCAGGAACGAAGTTCCGACCAGGCTTAGGTTGCATTGTCGGGCAGCAAAGGTTGCATTGTCGAGCAGGGACGAAGTCCCGACCAGACAAACTTGTTTGCGACCAGACTGTTTCTCTCTTAATGGAATTCTAAGTGCAAAAACACCATTTTGTCAAGAAAAATGTTACAAATTCGTAATTATACACCTTTTATGCAATTTATTGCACCAATTCTCACAAAAACATGAAGGAATATAATTGATTCCGGGCTGGATAATAGATAGTTTACTTCATACTCTCAGCATAAGTTATAGCTCGATGCCTTACAAAAGTATGAAGACTCTTGTTTGATTCCAGACTATCCATAGGAAGAAACCCTCCAGCCATAGAGTCATGTCCACCCCCAAAGCCCCTTCCCTCCAATATAAATCTTACAAGATCATTAGCTTTAATATTTTTATTTATACTTCTTGTTGAAAATTTAATTCCATTCTCTCTTGGAGCATAGGCTACTACAATATTTACACCTGCGATGGTAATTACAATATCACTGGAGGCACCAAGTAAAGAATCATTTCCATTATCCAGATAAAGAAAACCTATTTCTCCATAGACCTCTACTGTTTTAAAAGCTTTTGCATAATCCTGTAAATCTTCCCGGCTAATCTGGTTTCCTTTTAATTCTGTAATAAGAGATATATCTGATATACTGTAGAGCTGATAGAACATGTTGATATCAAGTTCGGAAACACCCCTTGTCAAATTATCCGTATCCATAAAAATACCATACAGAAGTGCTGTCGCAACTTCCCTTTGAATTTCAATATTATTTTCAATATAATACTGGGCAATAATTGTAGAGCATGCTCCAATTTCCGGTCTTATATCTTCAAGTTTATAGCCTTTATTTCCCATATACTCATGGTGGTCAATTACTGCTACTTCATCTGTAACCAGATCAGTTACATTGGAATTACCTTTTTGTACATCAACTAAAACAGTCCAATCCTCTTTCCCAAGAGTTGCAACTTCAGATGCAAGACTAAGTTGTATACCAAAAAGTTCCAGCATTTTAGAAGAATTAGCCTTCTCTATCTCATTTTCATAGACAATCTGTGCATCTATTCCCTGGATTTTTAATAAGCACTGAAGTCCAAAAGAGGAAGCAATGGCATCTGGATCAGGAACATTATGTGGTTGAATAAATACCTCATCCGGTGCCTTTTTTAATAAATCTACGAGTTCATCTAGTTTTGTCATTTTCTGCCTCCTTATTTTTGAGGGGAGGGATCTCTTTACTATTTATGCTGCAAAATCAAGCATTTCAAGGGTTACACCACGTTTTAATTCTTTTCTTGCCTGTTCGAGTAATGCTTTGTTGATATCTGCAGAAATATATTCTTCTCCACAATTTTTGCAAATTTTTGCAGGAACCTTTTTGAATACAAGAGTTGTCTTACCACTTTCGAGTACAACTGTCGTATAACCATCCTCCGTTTGACCATTATTACAAATTGCACATTTCATTTTATTCTCCTTGAATAATTATCTACCCACATAATGCGATCCGGTTCATATGCAGTTATTATTATAAGTTTATTCTCAGCAGTATTTATTCCTACCACCAGGTGTATAGGTCTATTACTGGATGTTTTTCCGTTTAGTAGAACACTGGGTAAAGGAAAATCACTATCATATTTTTCAATAATATTTCCGGTTTTTAGAATGAGTTCAATATCATCTTCGTGAATATTCCTTTGAAACATTCGTCGGGTAGCATGAATTCTATATTCTAAATCGTATTCAGCCAAATGACCGGTAATCAAATCAGTAATTTTACTCATATATATTAGTTCTCTTATACACAATTCCCCAAACAAATAAATTTAATACTTGCTTATAACATTATACATACATTGACAAAGAAAAGTATAATAATCTGATAAATTTTCTAAAACGTTTTTTCCAGATAAAGAGTTCAGTAATATTACTTGCGAATATTAATAAAATTTCAACACTTTGCCAACTCTAATAACTATAAGTAAAAACAGAACTAACTATATGTCTGACAGGCAAAGCACTAACCTCATTAAAATCATTATCACTAAAATCAAACATTCCTGTATAAGCTAAGTTTCCACTGAAGTTACCCGAAAAGAAGTAATCCAGTGAAGGCATTATAGTTAATGAACCTGAGTTCGGTGAATACAGAGCCGATAGATTGATAACTGTATCAATGTCATAGAATGGCTGCATAAGATTTACCAGAATATAATGCTCAGAAAAGTAACCAGGGGAATACATCCCCAGAAGATCACCAATCAATGCAGGAGTATTAGAGATCGTATCTTTAAAATTTGAACGCTCAGACTCATCATACCCTTCACCATTATAAAAGTATTCAATAACAGCGTAGAGTTCTGATTCAAATGTATATTCAACCCCTGCAAGACCAGATAGAAGCCAGTCAGTTTTCCTTGGTATCAGAGCTACACCATCTGTAAAATAGTTTCGACTGCCTTTTCGGGCTGCAACTTCTCCATACACTCCTATCCCAAACAGATCCAGCATAAGAGCAGCTCCAACTGAAGGTGTATAAACATCACTTCCTTCACTATTATCATAATCCCAAAACCCGGCCAATCTAAATTCCAACCCTGGTAGATAAAATACAGCTTCTGTTCCAACTTTTATCTCTTCATAATCTAATCCGGAGGACAGCACGCTATCAGGTAAAATCCCATATAATTTTAAAGCTGTGTTATCTCCCAAATACATTCGAAGTGTTGCTGCATCAACTCCTCTAAGGTCTGCATCAGGATCTGCCGGATTTTTCAGGGGATTTGCAAAATCAATTGGGTTCCAGCCATATCCATAACCTGTAAGCATACTCTGCCGGCCAATTTCCATTGAAATATTATCTGTTAAATAGACATTTGCAGATAGACGCATAAGATCAAAGGCATAAAGTTCATTACTCTGAGCATCAAGAAACTCTTTTAAAGAAAACCATGCTGAAAATGAAGTACTCTCATCTCCTGCATCCAGTTTGGCAATAAGAGATGACGTCATACTAAAATCCTGTAGACCAAAAATATTCCCCGGATTCAACAAACTGTCATATCCATCAGATTCCGGAATATTAGCAAAGATTGAGATATCAGCATATCCCGAAAAATCTGCCTGGGCAAATATGGGCAGTAGTATTACTGCCACCAAAATATTAAAAAAAACTAATCTTTTCATATCATATCCTTTAATTACCTACGAAAATCTTTCGTAACTGAATGATAAAAAGGGATCAAGTTTAAATTCACATTGAAATAATTTTCCCCTTTTTTTCATTTACCTTATACTCTCAAGATAACCAGTTGTAAAAAACCTGTCTTTTACCCTGCTGCTATTTATTTCAAAAATATCTACCACAACCTCGGTCCGGGATGGTTTTGTATGGTTCTCCATAATATAGCGGAATGGATAATCTGTACCGTTAACAGTTTTATAATCATAAAACGTCATACTTTTTATATTTGCATTATTTTCAAAATACTCAATTTTCATATACCTGTAAGTTTCTTTAGTAATATACACAACCATTTTTTCATAAGGTGCATCAGAAGCATCTGCAATAAGCTCTATTTTATAACAACGTTCTCCCTCAATAGTCTCTTCACCAGCTAAACGGGGAGTAAACTTATCTGATAGCCCCTGACCTCCGTCCCCCATGTCTGCATAGGAAAAGTCAGTTCCTCCTGCAGAATTCTTCTTTGCAGAACTGCTTAGTTTCCTTGTTCTTCCTGTAGAACCAAACCTTACCCAGAGATCATCTTCTATCATTAGGTTGGCCGTTCCTTTCATTCGCCTGGGCGCAGTATAGATGGATAGAGAGTAGGTTTTTCCACCCTTCTCCATAGTGTAGCTTTCCATTTCCTGTACCGGTTGGGCTTCCCCGGATTTGTAAACTGTCATTCTGCTGGTACTGAAGACTCTGTCTCCCTGAAAAGCTGCATCTGCTTTATCTACAATTTCCTCTGCTGTCTCTGCAGCAAGAAATCCAAAGGTTAATATTGTAAGTAAAAATAAACTTAAAATAATTTTTTTCATCGTTTCCTCCTATAATACGCTATCGAGCACTTTCCTTTGTTCCCAGGCTGTAGGGTTGAGCTCAACCAGGTCTCAGGAAAGCCTCTGCCGCTAAATGATAAAAATGAAAAATGATCCATCTCATTATGTTGTTTCATTGCCATTTTTTTCATTCCTCCATGGTTTAATATTCCAACCTAATTTTTCGGTAACTATTATCAGAACTGCAGGATGAAACAGCACTGAATTAAGAAAGGCAATAACCATAGCAAGAGAAAGGACAATCCCTGTACTTCTCATTGCCCGCATAATAGATGGAATAAAGGAAGCAAATCCAAATACTGTAGTAAGAGTTGTCATAAGAAGAGCTGTACCGGTCATAGCAATTACAACATCCATCCTGCCCTTTCCTTCCCGTAAATACCTGTGATTTATGTGAACTGCATCATCAATCCCTATACCTATTAAAAGAGGTACTACAATGATATTTACAAAATCAAATTTAATTCCTGTTACTGCCATTATTCCGAATAAAGTTAAAAATGAACCAAGAAGGGGAAGCATGGTAAGAACTGCGAGTTTAATGTTCCTGAAATCTGCTACAAGAATAAGGAACACTACAATTACTGCAAATATTGAAGCAGTTCTGCCATCCTCCTGAGCCATTATGTTCATCTGATCCGCTACAAGGATCATGCCCGTTCCCTTATCGGTAACAGATTCCATCTGATCTGTAAAAATATCCCTGTAAGCCCCTTCCCAGGGGTTTTGTGTGGGACTGATCGATATAAGATATGATTCACCATCTCTGGAAATAAGAGAATCTCTTATATTTGAAGGAAGCATATCAAGACTAATTTTACCTGTAGAGGCCATAGTTCGTATTTTCTGGTTCATTATATTATAAACATCATTCTGCAGAGCTTTCATAGCTGGGGAAGCTCCTATATCAGTATTACCTTCCAGCATTAAAAAGAGTCTGTCAAAACTTGTTTCTTCTACCTTTACCCCATCCTCATCTATACCGGTTATATTTCCAAGGGTATGAACTAATCTGTCCATATTCCCCATATATGCCATATCTCCCATCTCCAGAAGATTCATCTCCAGCCTGTAAAGTTCTTCCAGAAGACTTTTCGTGTTAACTTCA
>DAOVSY010000524.1 GCA_030633365.1 Spirochaetaceae bacterium
AATTTTCCAGTGCCTTTTCATACAGAGCTATCCCTTCAAGAGAAAAGGCAGAGGTAAGGACAGCTAAAATTAATAAAACTGTTAGTAATAATTGTTTTTTCATATAATATTCTCCATATATAGCTTACTTGTTTGCTAATATATAGCTTAAAAATGAAAAAACCAATAAATATTAAAAAATAATTTTCTACAACATTATCTGATTACAGTTTATTGATCATTGTCTACTGTTCCAACACCCAGCTCTTCATGAACATCAGAATCTACAGTTCCATTACCCTCCAGAGTAAATACAGAAACTTCTTCCATTAAGGTATTCATATTTTCTGTATTTGTAGAGCTTAGGACAGCAATATCACTCATGGCCTTATGAATATCCCCAATCTGTTCTCTTGATGTAGCCATACCAGCTGTATTATTATCTGATGCATCTTTAATTCGCAATAGTGCAATATTAATATCGTTGGCACCCAGAGTCATTTCTTCTGCACCAGTTTTTATATTGGAAGTAATATCCAATAAAGAGATTGTGGAATCCTGAATTTCCTTGCTTCCTTCGGATAATTCTTTGGTACTGGCAGATATTTCCGCAAAAGCCTGTACAAAATTTTGCACTTCTGATTCTATTTTTCTAAATGAATCACCACTCTCTTTAGTTACATCAGCAGTCTGATTTATCCTGTTTATAAGCCCTGCCAGGGAATCTGATATCTCACGGGCATTTTCTGCTGTTGATTCAGCAAGTTTTCTAATTTCATCTGCTACAACTGCGAAAACCTTTCCTGCATCTCCTGCATGAGCAGCTTCGATCGCAGCATTCATAGAGAGAAGGTTAGTCTGGGAGGTAATATTATTTATAACTTCCAGCATCTCCTGCATAGCTCCCATATTCTTTACAGCTTCCTGAACAATAACATTTGCTTCTTCAATTTTTTCACTGCCTTCTTTTGTCATTTTAATTAAGCTTTCTGTAACATTCTGCCTTGAATCTGCAACTCTTGCTACATTAAAAATGGAAGCTGCCATCTCTTCTACAGCAGCAGAAGTTGTACTGACACTCTCTGCCTGCATAGCAATTTGTTTTGAAAGACTGGAAGTGTTTGCTGATATTTCTTCAAGTGCTGATGAAGCCTCAATGATTTGGTTATTTTCCTCTACAATTTTATCGTGCATACCTTCAAGATTATTTGACATCTCTCCGGATGATATTTCTATCTGAGCTATTCTTCCGGACAGAGTATCATTAAGATCCCTTCCTTCGTTAGTTGTTGTAACAACACCACCAATTATTTTTTTGAGGGAAAATATTGCTAGATTAAAATTTTCAGCCATATCTCCTATGGCATCATTAGGAATTAATGTTATCTCCTTAGACAAATCACCTTCTGCCATATCTCTGGAAACCTTTCCAATGGCCTTAACCTGAATATCAAGACGACGAAATATATAAATTAATAGAACTATAAAGATAATGACTGCAACAATAATTATTATAAGGAAAGAGTATAGAGTAGTAGACAGTTTTTTTGAAACTTTATCTGAACCATTGGCTATAATCTCTTTATACCTAAGATCCAGACTCTCCAAAGCTTCTTTTGCAGGACCGTCACTTATTTTTACAGCCTTGTCTATTGATGTTACAGATTCACCTCTTTCCACCATAGGCCGGATCATAAGGCTGGCATTCATATACTCATCTGCAGTTCCCTGAATAACTTCTAAAAATTTCAGATCTTCTTCTGTAACAACAGTTGAATGTTTTAAATGATCAATACTCATAGATATCTCATCATAGTAATGTTTAACAGAATCAATATATTTAGGAGTGCCACGCAGTACATAGTTTTTAAAATTATGAATAAATCCGGTGTAACCAAATGCTCCCTTAAGATGTAATACTGCTGTGGTAAAATCTGTGGAAACCTGATCATTTTCAACAATCATATCACTCATTCCATCAAGGTTATAATACAGCCCATATCCCATAGCTCCAATTATAACTATCAATGAAAAGTAAATAATAGTCTGAGCCTGTTTTAATCCAGGAACTCTTTTTTTCTTTATATCATCCATACAAACTCCAGGTATTATCTTTAATTAATCTGAATCCAATAGTTGTCTTTATTATATTCGACATTAAAGTCCATTCCCTTTATAAAGACCAAATTACAACTAATACTTTTATAGTCTAATATAAAATTACCATTTATTCCATCCATCTAAAATACTCAAAAATATATACAATAAAAAACAAATATGTTAGTTTAAAACAATCAAAATATATAGAGGTTATTATATG
>DAOVSY010000186.1 GCA_030633365.1 Spirochaetaceae bacterium
TAAAATTGTATCTTGATTTTATAAATATCTTTCTTTTTATGTTAAGGATATTCGGACGTAGAAGGTAACCTCGATACATTTTTGCGGAGCAAAAACACTCGGCTACCGGCGGGAACTTCGGTCCCTGAGTGATTCTGTTTTCTCCAATATAATTCCCTAAAAAAAATTGTATCGAAGGGATCGTGTAATTTTATTCATCATTTCCGGATCAGCATTGGATATTATTTCAGGAATATCTCCTGCCATTCCAATGCTTTCTCCTTTAATAATCATTAACCCTAAAATACCCGGAAGAGCAGAGATCTCATCCAAAACTCCCTGTATATCACTTGTGTTTTTTACCAGATTACATGCTCTGGTTGCTGCAGCATCAGCAAGTGCTCCGGATGTTGAAAAAACAGTAGTAAGATTACAGTCTCCCAGGCTAAGGGAATGCCCCATAGTGCTGGAAGAGGAACAAATCCCCAGGGGTGTATTCCCGGGTTTTATCCGGAAGGCAAGTTTCCCTTCCAAAGCTTCCACACCGGAATGTATTCCTAAAATAAGTTCTTTGCTAAGAACCATAAAAATATCTCCACCGTTTTCAACTATTACTTCTGTTCTGTTAAAAAATCCTTCAGCATTTAAGCTTCCTCCGTTCCTGATAATCATTCCACTTTCAACAGCCAGCTGGGCAATGGAACCTGCAACAGCTGCCATAGGTCCTACATTTGCTGCATTACCTGCCTTTTGCATTATTTTAGCAATATTAGGTGCATCTTCAGGTAGTGGAGCAATGGGAGATAGTGAATTAAGGAAATCCTTATTAGTCAGTATATATTTCTCCAGAATTTCTCTTTGTTTAATAATTGTATTTGTAATTTTTTTCACATTACCTGAAGAAATTTTATAATCAGCATATCTGTATGAAAATCTGGTAAAAGATCTCATTGTTATAATTTAACCATCTATTTGTTCTGAAATATTGATCCACAGGCTTCAAATGGACAGTTTGGAATACATCCCATACAATCAATACATTTTTCCTGATCAAATTCCACCTTCATAGTATTTCGGTCTTTTATATGAAGGGCATCTACAGGGCAGTGAGTCAGACAGTTTCCACAGGAAGTACATATAGACTCATCCCATCTAAAGGCTTTTTGGGCATCATCAATTTTGACACCTTCAGCAACTATAAATTTTATACCATCTTCAATTTTTTGGGCAGGTCCTGTAATATCCAGAACCATAAAACCTTCCTCTTCCTCGGTAATACTTGCTCTGTATAAATTTATTATAAGGTCAAAATCTTTAACAAGATGGTATACTATAGGTTTTTCTACAACTTTTTTGTTAAAAGTTAAAAGCAGTTTTTTTGTTTCCATATTATTTTTCACTCACCTTCATAGATTTCATACTCTGATTTGGAGGCAGGGGCATATATGGTGTATTAAGGGTAAAAGTACCATCCTTAATTTCTGATTTTAAAATTTCTGCAATAGTTATTGCTTTTTCGTAGGAAGAAAGTGATGCAGTTTCCACATCTTTTCCAAGAATATTTACAGATCCTGATTTTAATTCCTCATAATTTACTGAGGAAAGTACCTTTCCTGTTTTCATAGGATAATCTAAAGAATAATCAATTACCTGGGCCCTTATATCCCTGTCTCTAATTGTAGTTTTTAAGAGAATTTCTTCATTTAAAACCGGAATTGGTATACCCACTCCAAGAGCCAGAGACACACCATAACCCTTAAAACTTACACCTCGTACAAAATCAGCATTCATATTTTTCATATCGCCTGTAAGAGCCAAAGTACCTGCTCCTTCAGCAGGAACATCGTTTTCTGTTCTCTCTACTGCTGATGCATGTTGAGTCCCTTCAGAATAAACATGCCCTTTTGCACCAGCCAGCCAGACTGATGTCCCTACACCAATAGTCTGGTATAGGGGATCATTTAATAGGGGGGATAACTGACCCGCAGATGAATAAGTCATGTTTCCCATATTAGGCTTTAGCTTTCCAAGGTATGTGTAAATTGTTTTATTGGATGTATTAATTGCTACATTATAATTTTGATAACAATTTCTGGGATTTACCATTGTAGCCTGATTAAGATCATCTATGGTAAACCGGGTTCGAATTTCTTTTAGAGGATATTCATCAGTTCCATAAGAGAGGGCAAACAACTGGAGTTCCTCTCCTCTAATCAATTTTTCTATTACATGGCCGCCGCCAAATTTGAATTCTCCTGGGTAATCCAGGTTGGCAGGATCATTATGTCTAAGCTGAGTTGCTCCCATATATAGATCTACTGCGGCAATACCTGAATATGCAAGAACATCATCTATCCATGCCTCTGTAATGCGTATTTTCGGCTGACTATGCCCAAAGTTTAAAAAACAACCCGAGGAACACATTGGACCAAATGTTGCAGTTGTTACAACATCAACCTCTTTTGCAGCTTTTTCAATACCTTTTTCTTCTACATAATCAATTATTTCTGCAGCTGTAAGAACGACAGCTTTTTTTGAGGCTATTTTTTCATTAATTTCATCATAAGTTTTCATTGGGATTATGCTAGCATTTAGAATCTTTTGATGCAAGCTGGATATTACGACATAATAAGAAGAGGCTCTAAGGGAACTGTGTAATATGCTTTCCCCAAAGGTAAATCCCTGGGATATACTTACCTATAATAATTGTATACAGCCATTAACAGGCTACTGGAGTAAAAAGGTAATTAAAGCCGCATTTTCTCCATATAACGAGTAGAGTTATTACAATAATATACTGAGTAGCTTCTAGTGTCTGTTGATGATACCGGGGTTGAGGGTAAACCCAACCGTTAGATATCTGTCTGAAAGTATAGCTCCAGGTACGCTTCGTGACGGTTTCCTGCGTATTGTAAAATTCGTATTTAACTCCAATCGTTTAATTTTGATACTGAGTCCTGTAAGAAAGCCATACCCCATAGCAGGGTCATCCTTATTATACAGATATGAGAATTCACCTCCAGCTCTGATAGAAAGCATTGTGAAAGGGTGATATTCTATAACAGGTATCAGTCTAAATACGTACACACCTCGACCATCGATATAGATATCAGATATTGCTGTTAATGAGGTAAATAACAATCTATTGAAGAAATCTGATAGAATATCTGCTTCCAAAGTTAACGGGAGAGTCCCGTCTTCTACTGTTAACTGTGAGATATCAAGATAACGTTCAATTTGATTGTTATATGATGCTGAAAATCCAAAAATATGATGGTTTGCAATGTTTTTAAGCATGTAGCCTGCATTTATGAAGAAATAGTTGCCGTCTTCATACATAAATTCATAATTCTCTCCTCCGACATTACTTTTTGAGATCCAGGTACCAGCAGATATGCCAAGACTCATATCATCAAGAATACTATATCCAATACTTAAAGCTCCTCCATTATTATCGGGGAAGCCAGCCATTTCTCCAAAAGGTGCCCCCTGATAGTCAAAAAAGGATGGGGCATTTAGATATCTATTGTAGCTACCCCCGGAGTACTGTATGCCAAAGCCCATTCTATTACCTATTGGAAACACGTATCCAGCTTTCATAGGCGCGTTTCGCTCTTTAATGTAATAACCATCAACCAACTGTGTCTCTCCACCCATATCGTCCAGATCATCTGGAGTGGCCATTTCCTGACCCATATAGAAGAAGAAACTGTCGGTATTGATAAATGCCAAGGACGCCGGGTTATGAACCAGGGTATAATATTCCGGTTCTACTTTGTATTTTAATGTTCCAGTTTCTAATTCTAAACTCGATTTATCAGCAGCAACCAGGTTGGGAATAATAAACGATAGAAAAACAGCTATAACTAATATACTTTTCATACCTTTCTCCATTCATTTTTAATGTTGAGGACTTTATGATAAGCTGTTGAGTTACCGTAGCAGGAAAGGAGGAAATAGCTGTTGCATACGCTGATGTACCAAGAATATTAGCATAGAAATGTTTCGAACACAAGATTTATATCTGCAATATGCCTAATTAATTTTACAATGATAAGAATTTATTGTATAATTAGGCATAGGTATTCTACTTGTAAAGAAACCTGGTGCAAAGATATATACATTTATGACTTCAAAGATGAGCTAAAAAAGTTGATCTTAATAGTTTCTAAAGCGGTGAAAATGATGTTTTATTGTTTTTAAATCCTGGTTTCTTGTCACTATCCTTCCTTTATTGCTGTTTAGCATCATTCTTCACATAACACAATTGTTTCTGGAAAAAGATTTTTGTTGGAAGAACCTATGGAGAGAATAGAATATTAACTATTCTATTTATTCTATTAATACATAGGGAGTAATTAAAGTCGGGTGATAAAATAGTTGAAGGAGTTGATTATGAAAAAGAAAGTTATGGTAGTCTTTCTTATGGGTTTATTTTTAACATCTGCGTATACCCAGGTTTCTCTTGGAGCAAAGTCTGCGCTGACTGCATACAGGTATGTAGGTTCTGATTGGGAAGAATTTCTAAAGAGCAATGATATAAAAAATGAGGGTTCCTTCAGTTACAGTTTTGGAATATTTTTAGAAATACCTATAAGTCGACAATTTGAAATCCAGCCTGAAATAAAATATTCTTCAGCCCGGCATCAATATTCAGATATTTCCCAAACTGAAGCCGAGATATGGACTTATTTAAATATTCCTTTCTATTTAAAATATAATGGTTATCTTGAAGGTGGAAAGTTATACGCTATGGCAGGACCGGCAGTTTTATATTTGTTTGATAATATAGAATTAGAATACAATGGCACTAATTATTTTTATAAAGCTGATAATGAAGTTCTATTCGGTATTGCTGTTGCTGCTGGATATGAAATGGATATAGGCTATGGAACTCTGGTTTTGGGAATAGTATACTCAAGAGAGTTTACTCAGGCATTTAGTGGACAGTCACTATACTCCGAAGGTATGGGTGTAGAAATTGGGATAAATATCTGAGTGTAACGCCAGTTTCCGACCTGTTAAAATTATATTAATAAATTTGATCTGATGACCGATGAAAACTTTAGATAAAACAAACATGCCCACAGTATTCCCTTGGACCTAAGATCTCATATCAAAATATAATACCCCTTCAAGTACAGCGTGAGTAAAGATACCTATCTGAGAACTGTTAATTCTGAATTACTAATACTGTATAAAAAGCTGCTCCTAAATCATCCCATTCATCCACAACAAGAAGGTACTTGCCTGAATAAAGGGGGTTGACAGTAACAATATCATCAGCCCAACCAGAAGCAATTGATGAAGAATCAGCTGCAATATAATCATCACCACAGTCTGAAATATATTCATAAAGTTCCCAGCTACAAGAACTGGTAAGGTTGGTTAAGGAAATATTATAAGAACCTTCAGTTGGAGCTTGAAAACTATAGTAGTTCGTCCCAAATGATGGAATTGTATCCTCGAAAGTGGTTCCTAAAGTAAGTGATACAGATGAAAACGGATAAGTACAGGAAGATCCCTCTTCAGCACATGATATTAGTAAAAATAAAGCTATTAAAATAATCAACGGAAAGTAGATTTTTTTCATACAGATCCCCTTCTGTTTATCTTTTTCAACTACAAATAATTCTACTGTAAGTGTATCACTGGAAAATCTATCTGTCAAATTGGCGCATTCCGCTGGTGATTTTTTATAAATAAATTACTTTTTCTATTGCCAATACTTTTTTAATCAATAGACTAATACTATAATAAAAAAACTGGAGAGGGAGATATATGCATTCAGATTATTCGGATACAAATGGCAGTAGTGGACTTAAAAATGATGGTACCTCTTATGGGGTATTAATAGTTGATGATTCCAAATTTGTTAAAAAGCAACTGGGTAAAATTCTTGAATCTGAGGGATATGAAATAATTAGTACAGCTGCCCATGGAGCCGAGGCTGTTGATAAGTATAAAGAGATGAAAGAAAGTATAGATCTTGTTACTATGGATATTACCATGCCCGGGATGGATGGAATTACAGCAATGGAAAAAATTGTTCAGTTTGACAGTTCTGCCAAGGTTATAATGGTGAGTGCA
>DAOVSY010000351.1 GCA_030633365.1 Spirochaetaceae bacterium
AAAACAGAATCACTCAGGGACCGAAGTTCCCGCCGGTAGCCGAGTGTTTTTGCTCCGCAAAAATGTATCGAGGTTACCTTCTACGTCCGAATATCCTTAACATAAAAAGAAAGATATTTATAAAATCAAGATACAATTTTAAAGCACCCATTATCGAATATTTAATATATTGTTCTTCGGAAATCGATCCGGTCCTTGAACTCCAGCTTAATATTTTCTGTGTGTCATAAGCCGTAAGACCCATAAATACAAAAACACCAATATAGGAAATCATGTAATAAACAGCAGGGCTTTTTAGAAAAATATTTATAACTGAAACTATTATAATTCCAAGAACACCCATCATTAAATAATGTCCCATCCCCGAAAGGTCACGTTTAGTTGTCATTGCATACAAGCTCATTCCCCCGAATGTAGCTGCTGTTGTAAAAAACGCAAGAGAAATTGTTGTTCCTGTATAAGCGAGGAAAATAACAGAAAGGGTAATGCCATTTAAAAAGGCATACAATGCAAATGCCAAAGTTGCTGCACCAGCACTCATTTTCTGGATTCTTGCAGATAGATACATAACAAGACCAAGTTCTGCGATTATTATTCCAAAAAAGAGAACTCTATTGGAAACAAGAGCTATCATAAGAGACTGATTTGAAGAAAGCCCGAATGCAACTACCCCTGTAAGCGCAAGACCTGCTGTCATCCATAGATAAACATTTTTAATTATACTTCTGTCTCTGGTTTCTGCTCTTCCAAAGCTTTGTTCTTTTGTGTAATCCATTTTTTACTCCCGTATCATACAGTTATCTATACAATATTCCATTTAGTAATAAGAATATAACCATATTTTCTTAAATCGACAATTGGTCCTGCAAATTGCTTTTTTATATAAAAAAGCACCAAAAAGCCGAAACAAATGTTTTGAGGATAAACCCTTCCCTGATAAAAGGTTATTACTATAAAAATAGTATATATTGATGAAAAAACTTGTTTTCCAAATTTAATATAATTAAATTATAGTTATCTATTTATTATGGAGGAATAGTATGAAAAAGTTTTATCTTATTCTAGTTATGCTCCTAATAGTGACATCACTTTGGGCTTATCAGGGAAAACGCGGAATAGGCCTGTCTCTTGACTTAAATACAACTACATTGACAGTAACTGAAGAATCAACATTTGAGATAAATTGGGAAATTTTATTTACTTTTATGCTTGGCAATAAACTGGAAATTGCACCTTATTTTGCCTCTGAATATTCCAATGAAACAACCGGAGATTCAACAACAGATGGATATATGTACTTTGGCTTTGGAACTATGGTTAACTGGCACTTCATTCAAACCAGGATAATAACAATGGCTGCAGGTCTGGATATTGGATACTGGTTTGGGCAAATGGATGAATCCGTCTATACTGATAATTCTTATAGCAGATTCAATTATTATATCCCACTGATTGTTGACCTTAATCTGTCAAAATACATAATCATCCGAATTAGGCAGGACATATGGAAAATGTATCACCAAACATGGATGGACACATCTTCTGAGGATCGTTATACGGAATCATATTTTGTAACCTACAACGGGTTTGCACCCCAGTTCGGATTAATTTTCTGTTTCTGATTGGGATATTTAAAAAAAGAGAGGGACTCTCAATCACTCCCTCTTTTTTCTAAATAAAGATAAAGCAAACCCTGCTGAATACAATACCGCTCCTACGGGAAAAGACAGAACAGGAGTTGAAAAAAACTCTACCAGAGCCCAGGAAAGGAGGGGGCCCACAGCTGCACCAAAATCAAATCCAGTTGCCATGGAAGCATAAGCTTCCGGCCCCTTTTTTGCTGCTATTGTAGAAAGGGAAATTTGGAGTGCTGTATCTGAAATAAAAAAAATAAGTAATAACAGTATTAGAGGGAAAAGAGACATAGTAATAACAGACAGACTCATTGAGATTGCACCAAAAAAGAAAAAAAGTGTAAGAGATTTCTTATTACCAAGATAATCTGACATAGTCCCAAGAAGTGGAGAGAGAACACTGTTTATAATATTTTTTGAAGCAAGGATTACTCCGTTAATAGTTGCTACACCTATAACAACATCTTTGAAGGTAATATTCTCCCCTACCTTCTGAACCAAAATATATCCAAGAGTCGACATTACAACACCCCTGCCTATACAGCCCACAATCATACTTTGCATAATAAAAGAAGGACTAATGGATCTTTTTTTCCTTTTAATACTTACTGCCCGCCTTTTAATATCAACAGGGACAATTTTGTAACCCATATATCCAAAAGGTACTGCTGTTAACGAGATACCGGCTACGATAAAAAGAGTTCTTGAAAATCCACCCACATCAAATAAAATTCCAGCCAGTAAGATACCAGCCATACTTCCCAGCTGCGTAATTCCTTTATATAAACCAATGGTTCGCCCTACAGAATCTATCTCAGAAAGGTTAACAGATGTCATTATTCCAATCTGCCTGATGACAGACCAGGAAAAACCCCAAACGAGACGTCCTGTGAGAAACAACCAGAATGGGGGCATAATACCATATAAGACTGCAAGAACCGAACCTGTAATCAAAGCTGCCAGCAGCAGAATTGAGTTATCAATCTTTCCTGACAGTTTTTCAGCAAGATGATTTGTCAGCAACCTTATCCATCTGTTTGCAGATAGAAGAACCCCAACCTGAAGGGGAATTAAACCTAAAGCTCTGAAATGTATGGGTAATATTGCATAGAGAGCCATATCCCCAAATAATGAGAGCGCTGCTGCAACAGCAATCAGAACTACAGGTTTATGAGGTAAGCGATTACTGCTGACAGAATGACTCAAAAACCTTTTCCTTTTTTCAAATGATCTTAGAAGATCAGTTTCTCCGTCTCAGGATCGTAGTAGTTCATTTGCTCAGCACTAAAATCAATCCAGACCCTGTCATCAACTTTAAATTCTGCAAAACCATTTATTTTAAGAGTCAAATCCATATTATCTTTCTTTATTGTTATAATAGTTTCCGACCCCGCAGGGAGTACCGAATAAATAGTACATTCCAGCCAATCAGCATTCTTTTCACTCTTAATTTTGATCTCTTCCGGACGAATTGTTACTGTAAGATCTTTACCAAGGTATTCTGAATCTATTGATATTTTTTTCTTTATAGGACCACTTACAAAAAACTGCTCATTATTATCCGATTCAGTACGACCTGCCAAAATATTAATTTGAGGAGACCCCACAAACCTTGCAACAAACAGATCTGCAGATTTTTTATATATCTCTTCCGGGGTACCTATCTGTCGGAGAATTCCAGCTTCCATAACAACTATTCGGTCTGATAATGTCAAAGCCTCATTCTGATCATGGGTTACATATACAGTTGTAGCACCTAACTCATGATGAAGATGTTTCAGCTCTGCTCTCATACCTATTCGCAGCATTGCATCCAGATTTGACAGAGGTTCATCCATAAGGAAAATTTGAGGTTCTGCAGCAACCATTCTGGCTACGGCAACACGCTGCTGCTGTCCCCCGGATAATTCTGAAGGATACCTCTCTTCAAGACCTTCAAGCTGCACTTTTTTAAGGGAATTTATAACAATTGCTTCAATTTTATCTTTATCTACCTTTTTCTCTTCCAAACCTAAAGATATATTTTTCCGAACT
>DAOVSY010000300.1 GCA_030633365.1 Spirochaetaceae bacterium
AAAACAAAAAAAATGCCTGAGATAATTATACAAAATCTACAAAAAAACTTCGGTAAAACTGAAGCAGTCAGAGATCTTTCTATCTCCATAGAGAAGGGTGAGTTTGTGTCCCTTTTGGGCCCTTCAGGCTGTGGAAAAACAACATTACTTCGTATGATCGCCGGATTTGAAACACCAAGCAATGGCGAAATATTCCTCCGGGAACGTAATATTATTGAAATTGCACCACAAAAACGTAATATAGGAATAGTTTTTCAGGATTATGCTATTTTCCCAACTATGAATGTGTTTAACAATATTGCATATGGTCTTAAAGTTCAAAAACTTAGCAAAGAGGAAATTGCAGAAAGGGTAGCTGAGTATTTGGAGATGGTTGGCTTAACAGGTTATGAAAAACGCTTGCCGTCCCAATTATCCGGAGGGCAGCAGCAGAGAGTAGCATTGGCCAGGGCTCTTATTATAAAACCGGATGTACTGCTTTTGGATGAACCTCTTTCAAATCTGGATGCAGCACTTCGTTTGAACATAAGAAAACAGCTAAGAAAAATTCAACAGTTATTGGGCATTACGGCAATTTTTGTTACCCATGATCAGGAAGAAGCTCTTTCTATATCAGACAAGATCTTTGTTATGCGTCAGGGTGAACTTATGCAGGGTGGACGACCTGAAGAGATTTACAGGCAGCCTCATAATGACTTTGTTGCAGGTTTTATTGGCAAGTCCAATATTCTATATGGTCATGTCAGCGGGCATGAAGACGGGCTGACAGTGGTTGATATAGGAGCTAAACGGTTTTATTCCAAATCCGGTGAGGTTATCCCTAAGGGGAGTGATGTCTGGTTGTCTTTAAGACCTCAGTATATTCAACTTAAAAACAATGCTGATTCTGATCTTCAGGCTAGAAATACCATATCCGGAACCATTAACTATATTGAGTATCTGGGAGGTCTTGTCAAAGGGGAAATATTAATATCTAATGAACTAACCCTCGAGTTTGAACAGCCCATCAGAGGAAATTCTGCACCGGAATTACAGCAGTCACAATCTGTTACTGGTACATTTGCACCGGAAGATGTTGTTATAGGAAGAAATATCCGCAGACTTGATTAAAGGAATAATTTAAGGAGGCGGAGGTTCCAGTGAAAATAACCGTTAACCGGTTTCTGGGTAATGTTCCAGGTGTTCTTCTTCTAATTCCTCCGCTTTTACTGGTAACAGGTTTTCTTCTGGTTCCTATAGGCAATTTATTATTTCAGGGGCTGGAAGCTGCTGTTACTGCAAAAGATCCTCTTCCTGCTTTTTTCTGGCCTCACTTAGTGGAAGTAACGGGAAATACCTTCTTACTGGGGTTTTTAACTACGGCTATTTCTCTACTTATTGCCCTTCCTCTTGCATTTGTACTTGCAAGGACCGACATATTTTCTTCCCGTTTCTGGCTTTCACTTCTTACTGTTCCTCTTATTGCACCGCCATTTATCATGGCTTTTGCCACTATGCTGCTTTATGGAAGAAGTGGAGTTCTTTCGATTCTACTTCAGAATATTGGTATAAATACTCCTCATATTTTTGGCTTGCCGGGTCTGGTATTGACGCAATTAACAGTTTCTATTCCATATGCAACATTTATCATTGCAGCAGGATTACAGGGTGTCCCCAGACATATTGAAGAAACGGCAGCATCAATGGGTGTTCCTCCATTAAGAATCTGGACTGATATTGTTCTTCCCTGTGTGTATCCTCATCTAATTATTTCCGGTCTTATGATTTTTCTTATGTCTGTTGGAGATGTGGGAAGTCCTCTTATTATTGGAGGAGGGTTTTCTGTTATTTCGTCAGAGATATATACTAGTTTTTTATCTCTTCTTAATGATGACAGAATTGCATTAATATTTAGTTTGTGGATAATTATTCTTTCTTTTATAATGCTGTCCATTGTTAATCTGCTGCTTCGTTATACTGTTAAACAGTACAGGACAGGGACACATCCGGTAATTTACCGTCTTTCCGGATTGCGATTACCAGTTACTATTTTCTCATCTCTAATTATTTTGTGGCTTTTACTTCCCTTTTTAATGATTGTTGTTCATTCTTTCGGTGCAATATGGACCTATGAGCTTTCTCCAAGAAACTGGACTGGAGAATACTATTTGCAGATGTTAAAGGCACCGTCTCTTTTAAAAGATACACTTTCCCTTGCACTTATAGCTACTCCAATTCTTGTTATATTCGGGCTCATTTTAGGACATAGGATGTATCTTAAAAAAGAGTGGAGATTTCTCAATTTTATAATGATTATCCCTTTTGTCCTCCCTGGTGTTGTAATTGCTGTAGGGGTCTTGCAGAGTTATGCAGGAATGTTTACCGGAAGCAGGGCAATCCCATTTTATGCTTTGCTTATTTTAACTATAATTATGAGGCGTCTCCCCTACAGTTTAAAAACTCTGGAGGCAGGTTTTTTAACTGCAGATCCCAGACGTGAAGAAGTTGCCAAGAGCCTTGGAAGTAATCAAATAACATCCTTTGTTCTTGTAACTTTGCCCCAAATGAAACCATTTGTTTTTGCTGCACTTATTATAGGTCTTATTAAAACTGCAACTGAACTTTCTGCATCTCTAATAATGGCTCCTCCAAACTGGCAGAGTTTATCACTGGGAATTGTGTATTTTATAGAACAGGGGCAGTTATCCAGAGCTTCTGCAATGAGTGTTATGCTTGTAGCAGTTATTGGTGCCGGAACTTTTGCTGCTGCTTATTGGTCCCAAAGTTCCCGTAATTCATTTACCGGAGATTCCGGTGATGCTCTTGAAAGACTTGTTCTTGGAAGAGCCCCTGTATCTTTTCCCCGAATTCGTAAAAAAAGAAAACGAGTTCATATTACTTTTTGGCGTCGTCGCGAACCTCTTTTAGGTGTTGATGATAAGTCCGGGATAATTGAAGCAAACCGTGCTTTTTTGCATCTGGTTGGAGCGGATAGTCTGGCTCATCTCCAGGCTGAGACCAGTTTTTCTGTGCTATTCTTTTGTGATCATCAGGTACTGGAAATATTTTCATCCGGGGAAGCTTTTGAAAATCGAGCAACATCAATGATGATACTTAATGGTGAAAGAGTTCCTGTTATTCTTCATGCCTATGTTTTAACTAACCAGGCTGGGGACAGGAAAGTTATGTTGTACTGCAGGAAGGTTTCAGGAAGAACACGCCGAATTAGAGAGTACAGCCGTCTTCGTGAAAGAATGACAGCAGCTGAGCAAACAGCTCTTAAAGCACAAATTACCCCTCATTTTCTTTTTAATTCTTTGAACAGTGTTGTACAGATGATAGAGACAGAACCTGATGAAGCAAAACTGGTAGTTCAAAATCTTGCTGATCTTTACAGATACATACTTTCATCTACAAAGAAAAACTTTGTTACTGTCACAGAAGAAATTGAATCTATAAGAAATTATCTTTCTGTGGAAAAAGCACGTTTTGGTGATCGGCTACAGTATAATATTGAGATAAATCCAGCAACCCGGAATGTATGGATCCCCCCAATGCTTCTTCAACCTATTGTTGAAAACGCTGTAACCCATGGAGCCCGGGATACAGGTGATATCCGTATCAATATTAGAGTTACCAGGGAAGGGGATAATACAATATTAAGAGTTTCAGATCATGGATCGGGTTTGTTTAATCCATCAGCTGTATCAACCTCTACAGGTACAGGATTAAAAAATGTTGAAGGACGCCTTTTTGCTTTATACCATCGTAAAATTTCATACGAATCACGCAAAGGTGGTGGTCTTATTGTAACCATTGCTATTCCAGAGGATATTAAATGAAAAAGACTGTTTGCATTATTGACGATGAGTTCCGTGCAAGGGAACGGGTTAGAAATCTATTAAAGAATGAGGCAGATTTTTCAATTATTGGAGAGGCGGATAATGGCAGGGATGCAGTTGAATTAATTGAAAATGTAAAACCAGACCTTGTTATTCTGGATATAAAAATGCCGGGACTTTCAGGGTTTCAGATACTTCAGGAAATTACTCATAAACCGGCAGTCATTTTTGTAACTGCCTATAATGAACATGCAGTTCAGGCATTTGATGTTCATGCAATTGACTACCTTCTTAAACCGTTTCAGGATGAACGTTTTAGAGAAGCCATTTCCAGAGTTCAAATTGGTGAGTCTCCAAATACTGATACATTAAGAGAACTTAGAGAATTAATTGAAGGTTCGGTTTCAAGGAAAACATATTTAGATCGCATTACTGTAAAAGACAAATTTGAGTTTAGAGTTATTCCATCTGTT
>DAOVSY010000242.1 GCA_030633365.1 Spirochaetaceae bacterium
GGAATGGGCCAGAAGATTTATATTTCCCTTGTCTCTTTCAGCCTCCAGAACTTTATCACTTATTCCTGCATGACGGGACTGGGGAGACATAAAAACATCATCCAGGTCTCCTGTTATTCTGTTGGTTCTATCGATATTATCCAGAGGATATACTCCAAATAATTTTTTATCAAAAAGCATTTTATCTATTCCAATATAATTAGCAAGAGCAAGTCCACCCCAGCAAATACCCAGGGTGGAAGCTATATTATTCTTTGCGTAATTCAGTATTTCTGAAAGTTCATCCCAGAACCATACATCCTTAAAAGATTTTTCTTCCACAGGTGCACCCGTAATAATTAAACCATCAAGACCTCTATTTTTAACTGCTTCTTCAAAAGAAATATAAAGTTCATCAAGATGTTCTTTACTTGTACTTTTGTAGACATGTGTTTTAAGGCGAATCCATACGGGTTCAATCTGAATAATTGCTCTGCCTATTGGAAAAAGAATATTGTACTCGTAAGTATTGGCTTCCGGCATAATATTAAGTATAGCTATTCGAAGGGGCCGGAAGTCCTGTTTTTGTGCGTTAAATGCTGAGATGCAGTGGATACGACTGTTTTCCAGTGCTTGTTTTGCATGATAATTATCGGGTACAATTATTGCCATAAGTTAATTTTTATCCTTTTAGAGCCTGATCTATATCGTTTATTATATCATCAATATTCTCAATCCCTATAGATAAGCGAACCATATCAGGAGTTATTCCACCAGAAGACTGATCCTTTTCAGTAAGTTGGGAATGAGTTGTACTTGCCGGATGTATGGCCAGGGTCTTTGCATCTCCAACATTTGCAAGGTGTGAAATTAGTTCCAGTTTATTAATAAATGATGCTCCCATTTCTTTTCCACCTTCTACTCCAAAAATAACCATTCCTCCATAGCCATTTGTAAACTGTCTGGTTGATACTTCATAAGCAGGATCCTCTTTAAGTCCCGGATAACGTACCCAGTTAACTTTTGGATGTTTAACAAGATGTTCTGCTACTTTCAAAGCATTCTCACTGTGTCTTTCCATTCTTAATCCCAGTGTTTCTATTCCCTGAAGGAACATCCATGCATTGTCCGGGCTTATACAGGCTCCTAAATTCCGTAGAGGAACAAGTCTCATTCTAAGAATAAATGCAAGGGGATTTAGTTCACCAAGATCTCTGGCAAACCTGATATCATGATAGGAACCATCCGGCTTGTTATACAGATGAAACTTTTCATCAGTCCAGTCAAACTTTCCACTGTCTACAACTATTCCTCCAATACCTGTGCCGTGTCCACCCATCCACTTGGAGAGTGAATGAATAACAATATCTGCTCCATGTTCTATAGGCCGTATAAGATAAGGGGTTGTAAAAGTTGAATCTACTGCCAGAGGAAGATGGTGTTTTTTTGCAACTTTGGAGATAGCTTTTATATCTGCAACATCAAGAGCCGGGTTTCCAATAACTTCTGTGTATAAAAGTCTGGTTTTATCATTAATTGCTTTTTCAAACTCTTCCGGTTTTAGAGGATCCACAAATTTTACAGTTATACCAAGTTCCGGGAGTATATTTTTAAACATTGTAAATGTTCCGCCATACAAATTAACAGCTGCTACAATTTCATCTCCATTACCGCAGATATTAACAGCGGTATAGAATATTGCTGATGTTCCGGATGCCAGTGCAAGTGCTGCTGCACCCCCCTCCAGGGCTGCAACTCTCTGTTCCAGTACATCCTGAGTAGGGTTTTGAAGTCTTGTATATATATTCCCCAACTCTTTTAGTGCAAATAAATTTGCAGCATGTTCTGTATTTTTAAACATATAGGCAGTTGTTCTGTGAACAGGTACTGCTCTTGATCCGGTTTCATCTATTACTGCACCTGCATGAAGTGCCAGTGTATCTAATTTATAACTCATTTAATTAACTCCTTACTCTAATTATTCTACCTACCCAAAAATCCATGTTGATAAATATCGTTCCCCGGCATCCGGGAGAATAACGACAATTCTTTTTCCTTTATTTTCCGGGCGTTTTCCAACTGTTTCAGCTGCTTTTAATGCCGCACCGGAAGATATACCTACAAAAATACCATTCCCTTTAGCCATTTTTCGGGCTGTATCAGCCGCCTCCATAGATGTAATTTTAACAATTTCATCATAAATATCTGTATTAAGAATTTCCGGTATAAATCCAGCTCCAATACCCTGAATCTTATGTGGTCCGGGAGGATTTCCTGATAGAACTGCAGAATCTGCAGGTTCAACAGCAATAACCTTAATGTTGCTATTATATGCTTTCAGTGCTTCCCCGCAACCGGTAATTGTTCCTCCTGTACCTATACCGGCAATAAATATATCTATTTGTCCATCAGTATCACGAATAATTTCTTTTGCTGTAGTCTGACGGTGTATCTCCGGGTTTGCAGGGTTTGAAAACTGTCTGGGATAAAAACTTCCGGGATTCTCTTTTAATATTTCCTCAGCTTTAATCATAGAACCTTTCATTCCTTCAGCTGCCGGTGTTAAAATTAGTTCTGCTCCAAGGGTTGTTAATATCTTTCTTCTTTCGGTGCTCATAGAGTCCGGCATTGTTAAAGTGCATCTATAACCCCGGCTGGCTGCAATATATGCAAGACCTACACCTGTATTTCCACTGGTTGCTTCTACAATTAATCCACTCTTTTTAAGTTTTCCATTTTTTTCTGCGTCATTAATCATTGCCATGGCAATTCTATCTTTAACACTGGATAACGGATTAAAAGATTCCATTTTTCCAATAATTTCTGCTCCTGTAGATTCTGACAAAGTCTTAATTTTTATGAGGGGTGTATCACCTATTAAATCGGTTATATTCTCTGCTATTTTCATTAAATCCCTCCATATAAAATAATGATTATTGTTATAGTCAACTTTACGCATCCGTAAACTGACTGTCAAGTCATTCTATTATGAATAGACTTATAAATATGGTATATTGATAAAAGGTTTATAAATATAATTACAAGGATTAAGTATTAAGATGAATTTATTACAAAATTTTAAAAAGGGATCCGGTGTTCTAAACTGGCGAAAACTTATTTTATTCCCTTTGCTGGTTATTATTTTTGTTTTTATTTATGGCCTTATGACATTACTTGGTGCTACCATTCCTGTAAACCTTAATCGAAATGTTCCTGTTGAGGGAGAACGTATCTACCTGGTTAACAATGGTTATCATATAGCTCTGGCTCTACCTCGTGATAGTTGCCCTTATGGGGATATATTTGATGTTCCCTTTAATCTTTCCGGTAAGGGTGGTTTTTTCTACTTTGGCTGGGGCGACCGACAGTTTTACCTGGGAACTCCCACTGTCAGAAATATAGATTTTTCTATGGCAATAAAGGCCCTTTTTTCTCCTTCTTCAGCAGTTTTAGAAGTTTTGTATCTTCATTCATTATCATCTGATCGGCCTGGAGTCAGCTCTTTTCTTGTGACTGAAGATGAGCTTTCAGATCTTTATGAATATATAAAAAAATATATTATAGATCCTTATGGTTTACCTGAACAAATTTCATCAGATAATATAGATCAGGCCTTTCAGGGGAGCATATTTTTTGAAGCCAGTGGTGTGTACAGTCTATTTAATACCTGTAATAACTGGACTTCAAGAGGATTAAGAAAATCGGGTATAAATACTCACCTTTGGACACCCTTTACCTGGGGAGTAGAATAGGTTTTAAAGTCTTGCAATACCTATAAATACAGCATGAACCACTGATATAATTACAGTAAACAGTATCCTGGATTTTTCCGGTGATAGTTTGAGAAATTTATAGTTAATAGAATGACTGTTGCAGGAGTCTACACAATCTCCGCAGAGGGTGCAGTTAAACCCCGCACTGCCACTTGCTATATTTTCTGCTGAAAGAGCATTGTATCTGCAAGCAGGAATACAAGCCATGCAGTTATTACAGCTGCTGTCAATTTTAATTCTGAAGGGAGATATTTTTCCAAGTATATTACTAAGTAATCCTATTGGGCAGTAGTATGAACAATGCCCCATAAAACCTCTTTTTCGGGAAATGAAAATTGCAATTAAGATACCAAGTGCACCAAAGGTAATTGCTGCATATGCTGCAGTTATTGTTGACATATTTAATACTCTAAAAACTATTGCTGTAACTATAACTAATAAAGTAGTAAAATATCTTAGAGTTTTCCAACTTTCTTTTGGGAAAAGGGGTCTCTTTTTACCTGAGGCGGCAATACCATCCATAGCTCCAAAGTAACACAGATAACTGCACCAGGCTGGCCCTGTAAGTAGTATTGTTGACAGGAACAGGATGGGCATAAAAAAACCTTCTCCTCTAAATATAGGACCTCCAAGAATTACAGCAGGTATTGGAATATGCAGTTTACCTGACATAAGAAATTTTTCAGATATTAAGATACCTGCTAAAAATTGAGAAAAAAATACAATGGAAAACAGAGTCCATATTCTTATTCTAATTTTTGCAATCTTACTTTCTTTTAACAGAAGTTGTGTGATTATTCCGGCATAAACAGCAATAAGTACAACCTGGAGCCATCCCAGGCCGGGAATAAATCTGTCCAGAAGCAATAAACCTTCAGGGCCTTTTATTTTTGTCATATATAAAAAAAACGCAGTAATAAGAGTTGAAATTATAGCTGCTTTTTCAAGTTGCTTATTCAATATTTTCATTATTTTTCCCTTCAGGTGTATATAACAGGAAGTTAATAATACTGTCAATGTTTCTTTGATTTTTAGTGGGCTTTCTCCGTCCCTGTCTTTTCGAATGTTTCACTGCTAATGAAGCATAACTATTGGTGGAACCAATTTCTTTTGCTATAATTAACTCCAAAATCTTGTGTAATTAACTCTTCCGTATTAATCAGGAGAAACAGGAAATGATATATAAAGACTCAGAAATTAATTTATGGGTAGTAAGACATGGATACCGCATTGACTTCAGCGATCCTCATTGGAGAGAAACAGCTGAAAATCCCTACAATCCGCCATTGGCA
>DAOVSY010000271.1 GCA_030633365.1 Spirochaetaceae bacterium
AGTAATAATAATTATGATAGTTATAATAAAATATAGCCAAGATTTTATATAGGTGCTATAAAATGCGCAAGACGCTCACCATCACACCCGCGACGTGTTCCGATGGCATGGCATGAGATACATCTATCTTCCAGTATGGTTACCACGCCATCTGTGACTACAATGGCATCGGTGGGACATGCATCCCTGCATTTTGGCTTTTTGCACTGCTCACACACTATGGGCATCTTGATAACAGGATGCGGATAAAGTGAAATGACCCTTATTCTGGCCTTTTTCGGATTGTTGACACCGGCATGGGATATGGCACATACAAGTTCACATACCCTGCAGCCGGAACATCTCTCAGGTATCACTGTCAGCTTTTTGCGCAATTTATATCACCTATATAAAATATTGGCTATTTTCGATTATAACTATTGTATTTATCAGAACTATTCTAAATACGAATTTAAATACTAATATCCTGGATAATACTACCAGAAGAGTATCCATGTCAATAAAAAGATTACTGTGGAAAGATACGGTTTTGCTATTGATTAATTCAAATACCATATATCAAATATCAATTATCGATTATAAAATCTATAAAAATATAATATGCATAGTATTCAGAAAACTTTAATATCTCATAGTTTAATTTAAGAGATGGTGGAATTATGACTGATTTGAGATCAAGAGTAGAGGAAGATAGAGGATTATTGAAAAAAATAGAACTGCTCATTCCCGGTTTTAAGGGATATCGCCAGCGAGAGGATATCAGGGCTGCCGATAGTCTGCTGAGACAGCAACTTGCAGACAGAATGAATGAAACAAACGATATTTTTGAGAACTGCAGGGAAGAACTCAGCAGGGCAATGGAACTTACACTTATTTCAGATATGGGCAATATACTAAAATATTCAAGACAGATCGAAAACAGGATACGGCATGCTGAACAGGGATATACTGGAATTTCTGCCGACTTTCGCATTGAAGAGTCGGAATTGAACAACATATACGAATGGGACCTGGCACTAATCCAGACAATAGATTCGATAAATAACATGGCAGGGGAACTTCTCAATTCAATCCTTGTTCCAGACGGGACTGCAAAACAGAATATGCAAAATATCAGGAATAATTTAAATGAGTTCAATTCAACTCTGGATAAAAGGATCATAAAAATTGCAGGACTTGAGGTAAAATAAATGCTATTTGATAAAAAAACACCAACTACAAAAGGTTCCGGGAAGAGTATGCTTGGAGCGAGTACATTCATGTGGGATGATGCTGCCAAAGGCGATAACGTAATGTACCGGATTCCAAGGAACATTATCTGGAACGATAATGTTGTAGTAAGAGAGGATGAATATGCTGTCTTCTTCAGGGACGGGAAAGTATTGACTGTTCTGGATAAGGGTGGCAGGTATGGTCTTTCTTCACTTAATATACCTGTACTTACCGAACTTCAAAGAAAAGTTACAGGTACCCAGCCCGTGGCTGAAGTGTATTATGTGCAGCGCAGGGAACTTCGGGGCAAATTTGGTAGTGCCGAAGCGTTTACATTCAGGGACCAGGATTTCGGCATGATCCGGCTGCGCATTTTCGGACAATTTGCATACAAAATAGTTGATCCCGTGCAGTTCATCACCCAGTTCGTTGGCACGAAAGGCCTCAGTGAAAGTGATAATATAATTAGCTGGTTGAAAGATGAGGTCATAATGCAGCTCAATGATGCACTGGGTGAGCTTAAGAGCCAAAAACAGATCTCAGCGCTGGACCTGCCTGCATACCTGGAAGAGATCGAGCAGATACTGCTTTCAAAATTAGAGCCGGATGTGGCAGAATATGGTGTCAAGATCATGCGTATCACCGGTCTTAACATCAATTTCCCTGAAGATGTCCAGAAATCCATAGACGAACGTGCAGGTATCGGAGCCCTGGGCCTTACAGACCAGAAACAAAAAGATGCATATATGGCATTCCAGGCAGGAAAGGCCATGCGTGATGCTGCCCAGCAAGAAGGCGGTGCGGCAGGGGCCGGTGCGGGAATGGGTGTTGGAATGGGTGCAGGTATGGGTATGGGAATGATGATGGCAAACCAGATGGCGCCTGCCACGCAACAGCCCCAACAGAATCAGCAGTCTCAGCAAACACAGCAGAGTGCAACACCTGCCGGAATGAAATGTCCTTCATGTGGAGCAAATATTCCTGCCGGGTCAAAGTTCTGTGTAAACTGTGGTGCCAGGATGGGTGGAGGTATATCTTGTCCAAAATGCAATGCAGAAGTACCGGAAGGTTCAAAGTTCTGCTTGAATTGTGGTGCGAAAATGGTAACAAATTGTCCAAAATGCAATGCAGAACTGCAGCCGGGTGCAAAATTCTGTCTGGAATGCGGTACAAAAATAGAATAGGAATGTGGTCTGGATGGAAGTACAATGTCCCCAATGCGGTGCTGGCGTAAATGTGATCGAAGGACAGACTTTTTTAACCTGCGAATACTGTTCTTCTGCCATTTATATTGATAAAAGCCAGGTAGTATTCCACTATATGCTGGATCCTACTATTGACCAGCCTAATGCCGAAGCGTCCCTGAAACGCTGGATGGCAGGCAGTAAGACTGTAAAAGGCCTGGATAAAGAAGCGGTTGTGACAAAAACAGAGTTCATATATTTCCCTATATGGTATTTTAAGCTCAAGCAGAACGATGATGAGGTTATAAAGATCCAGCCTGCATCACCCACACCTATACCTGACATAAAACAACTGTCCATTCCTGCCGGTAATCTCAGGTTCTACAACGAGGATGATGCCGGCAATACTGCAATACAGGAACCGCATGTACTGTATTCGTCTGCTGTGGAATGGCTTGTTAGTGAGGGGGTTGGGATATCCGACATTACACAAAGTGCAATGGTGCATATCCCGCTTTATATATTTCATTACAAATACAAAGACGACTTATTTTCCGCTGTAGTGGACGGGGCATCAAGCAAGGTCATGACCCCGGAATTCCCGTCAAAGTCCGAATTACCTTATTTGGTCGTTGGCGGAGGGGCAACAGCATTGTTCTTTATCGAGGGAATGGTATTGAAATTCCCTGAAGTGCTGGTGGTGTATATGGTAACCGCATTGGTTGTGATCATTGCTGCCACATTAGTTGCTGAGAAGGTGTAACAATGACAGAAAATAAACCGGAAGTTATTAAAGGACTGATGTGCCCGAGTTGCGGCGGCACTGTTGAACTGAGTGAAGGACAGAACGTCCTGAAATGTCCGTATTGTGATACCTCACTACTGGTAATGGGCGACGAGGGTGTAATACAGTATCATGTCAGTAGTAAGATAGAAAGGGATAGTGCCAAAGATGCAGTCATTAAGTGGTTAGGTAAGTTCGATAAAGACCGGAAGTTGAAAAAACAGGCAGAATTTACTGATATTTTCCTTATTCATATACCATTCTGGCGGTCGCTGGGTAAGGTATGCGGCTGGATATTCGGCAACCAGATCGATCATGAAACGCACAGAGATAGTAAAGGTACTACACATACCACTACAAAGAAAAAACCTGTTGAGCGAATGGTCATGCAGGATTATGTATGGAACAAAGCGGCATGTGATGTCTCCGAGTTCGGGGTAGAAGAAGTTGATGAATCCGGTATCAGGGGAAAACTTGAACCTTTTGATTTCTCTACGGTTGAAAAACAGGGAATGATATTCAATCCTACTTCTTCAAGGACCGATTCTATGAAAGAGTCTGAAGAATGGATGACAAGTAAAGCCAGGTCCAGTGCCAGGGTAGATGAGGTTATCTTCCAGAAACTCAATGTAATTGGCAAGAAACTTTCGATTGTTTATTATCCACTATGGGTCATCAGGTATAGGTTCAAAGACCGGAACTACCAGGTTGTTGTGGACGGACTCCACGGTAAACTGCTGTACGGCAGGGCACCTGGCAGTACGCTATACAGGGTATGTATGTTCGTGGGTAGCTTAATGGTAGGGAACCTGATACTTACGGTGTCTGCTAAAGAATATTTTAGTTCAAGTTCCAATGATATTTATATACTGGGCGCTCTGGCAGGAGCTGCATTTATCCTGTTCGGATTTTATAAATTCAGGTATGGTGGCGAAGTGATCGAAGGTGGAAAAAAAGATCATGATGTAACTGAAGCCATGAATTCAATAATGGGTGAAGATATTAAAAATATTATAGGGGTGAAATAATGACAGATCCTTCAGGTCTGAGATTGGTAGCATTAAAATGCGAAAAGTGCGGCTCACTTTTGGATGCAGGTCAAAATGATGTGGTTTATTACTGTAATAACTGCGACACAGGTTATGAATTGATCAATGAAAAGGATGAACTGATACCGGCAGAGGTAGATTTTGCACTGCCTGCTAATGTTATGGATGCTGAAATTATATATCATCCGTTCTGGGTATTTGATGCAGATGTAGAGATTAGTTCAAGGGATGCGAGTGGCACTGGCATTTTAGGAAATATTTTCAAGAAAAAAGGAGGCGGGGAGGATGATGCAAAACCTGTTGAAAAATTTTATGTGCCTGCATTCGATACTTCGATGGAAAATATCAAGAAGTTGGGTCTTGGATTCACCCAGAACCAGCCAGATTATGAAATAGTTAAGAAAGATAAGATCAAGGGATGTATTTATTCCAGTAAAGATGCTGAAAAAATCGCTGAATTTATTTTCTTAAGTCTGGAAGCTGAAAAACCTGATATGATAAGGAATATTTCATATGATCTGGG
>DAOVSY010000243.1 GCA_030633365.1 Spirochaetaceae bacterium
AGAACTACTTTTACCTTATCTTCACCAGCAGCTTCTTTCTCACCACCGGCAAATACGCTCATGGTTGAAAGAACCATAAGTGTTATTACACTTAAAATGAGCACTCTTTTAAACTTGTTCATTTAAGAACCTCCAAAAAAAATATATATTTAGACAGCTTATTCTAATCTGTTTAGAGAATTAAGTATAGAATTAATTCTGCTTTTTGAGCTTTCTCACATTTTCTACTTAAAAATCTCGGCCCTGGCCGTACAAAGCAAGAATATTACGTACTGGTACATCTCCCTGAATGTAATGAGCAGATGTGCAGATATAGCCGCCATCCTTTCCTAATATATGACAAAGATTTGAAACCTCATTCTGAACATCTTCTACTGTTCCAAAAGGGAGAGTCCTTTGAAGATCAACACCACCATGAAAACTCAACCTGTCGCCATAAGTCTCTTTTATAAACGCCATATCCATCCCTTTTGCTCTGGGTTGAAGAGGATTTAAAACATCAATATCCAGCTCTTCTATAAAAGCTGGAATAAGAGGTCTGACAGCACCACAGGAGTGATACATAAGTTTTACATCATATTCCCTTACAACTTTATTTAATTTTTGATGGAAAGGGAGAATATACTGTCGCCACATATCCGGAGATATCATTAAACCATCCTGGGTAGCTATATCATCATAAGTGTAGACCATATCTACAAGATGTTCTGCTTTACTCATGAGTGCCCGGAAATTACTAATAAAAATATCCGTATAACACTCCATAATTGAACATACAAGTTCCGGATTTTCATAGAACCCGATTAAAAATTTATCAAGACCATACAGCCCCCATGCAGATTCAAAAATACCACCAATATCGTATCGAATATGATAAGGAGCCTTTTTATTTGCTTTTTCAACTTTGGTAATAAATGAATCCCAATCCCACATTGAACTTTCCGGCCATTTATCCCATTGCTCCACTTCTGAGGTAGTTTGAAAATCTGTTAATGGATAGGCTGCATATTCCTCATAACTTGAACTGCCATTTTTTACTATTTTTCGGACTGACCCCCAGATATTATAAAAGCTGCCATCCTCCAGAACCTCAGGATCGGGACCAATATAATTAGGCTTAATAACTCTTAAATCTATTCCAAGGATCTCCAATAGTTTATTGTTATTATCAATTTTTAAAAATTTTTTTAGAGAATCCCATGTTTCCGGAACTCCCCAAAAATCAAAAGGGACTCTATCCGGAGCCTTCAAACCTAAAGACCTTACTACCCGTTCATGAGGGGTCATGTCTTCTTTTTCAGGAGTCCCAAATCGATTAACAAACCATCCTTGAGCTTCTTCCGGACTAATTTTATTCCAATCAGGTAAATCTATCATATGGAATCCTTTCCTTTATAATGAGTATTAAAAAATAAGTGCACGTTTAACCGTGCCCTTGTAGATATAAAAATAGAAGACCACGATAAATCGTGGTCCTACATAAAAATAAATTTTTATTTACCGAAAGCAGTTCCAACCTTAATTTCACCATTAACAATCATTTTAGAAATTTCAGCAATTTTAGCTCTCATTTCTGCAGGAACAATTTTCTGGTAATTTTCATTATCAGCAAGGCCCACTCCACCTTTTTCTATTCCAAGAACTTCCGCTTCACCATATTTAAGAGTACCCGCAATATGTTTTTCAATAGCTCTAAAAATTGTAAAGTCAACATTCTTCATCATTGATGAAACAATAAAAGATGCTTTTACAGGATCTGTCTCTGCAAAAAGAAGATACTGGTCAGAATCTACACCAAGTGTGTATAAAGATCTGTCTTTTGCGGCATCAATACCACCAAGTCCTGTTTCTCCAGCTACATTAAAGGTAATATCTGCGCCCTGATCAAACATAGCAAGAGTAAGCTCTTTTCCTTTTGCAGGATCACTAAATGCTCCAGCATAGGCAACAAGTATTTTTACTTCAGGATCAATATATGCAACACCTTCTTCAAAACCTACTTTAAAGTCGTTAATTACAGAAATGTCCATACCACCTAAGAATCCTACAACCTTATCAGCATTTGCCAAAGGAAGATCTGAAGTTGTAATCATAGCTGCAAGAGCTCCTGTAAGAAAAGATGCTTCATTCTGACTGTAGAGCATGGAATATACATTATCCAGACCGCCGTTTGAATAAGTAACAGAAGTATCATAAGTAAAAAAGTTCTTTTCAGGATGATTAGGAGCTATTTTTTCAAGGTATTCCTGTAACTGCCATGAACCGGCAATAATTATATCCCAGTCACCTTCTGCCAATTGAAGAATATCCGGTTCCCATCTTGCAGGATCGTATCCACCCTCAACCACTTTCCCCATAATACCAAGTTCTTTAACAGCCTTATCTATACCACGGGCAGCAGAATCGAAGTAAGATTTATCACCAAGTGTTCCATTTACATACAGAACTACTTTTAATTTCCCATCGTCAGCAACTTCCTTATCACCACCAGCAAAAACTCCCATAGTTGAAACAACCATCAGAATTACAATACTCAAAATGAGAAATTTTCCTAATTTGTTCATTTATGAACCTCCATTTTTTTTTGCGAATCTCTATTCTAATGCCTTTATGAGCATAAGTATAGGATTAAATTTATCTTTTTTTATCTCCAGAATTATATCCATCTCCAACCCTTCACTTGGAACAGAAGCTCCTCTCATGGTATTAAAACTCAATTCCATCTTTAAATTCCCCTTTATTCGTCTGGAAGCAATAGTTTCATCTACAACATATGCCATGGTCAGAGGATCTGGAAACCCTACTCCTCTAAAACCAAATACCTGTTCAAGGAAATCAAGAGGAACCTTTTGCATATCAAGAAGCAGTTTCCCAGCTTTGGAATCTTTCAGTCCAAGAGCATCAAGCTCCTCTTCAGAATACATTGCACCAACAGCTGCATCCCAGGGAACAATTGTTAAAGGAATTCCAGCATCAAATACAAACTGTACAGATTCGGGGTCTGCTGCAAAGTTAAATTCGGCAAACTTTGTTATATTACCCTTTTCAAGGGCACCACCCATTACAATAATCTCTTTTATCAGACTTTTTAGTTCCGGATATAGATTTATACTAATAGCAATATTTGTTAGAGGTCCAAGGGTAACAAGGGTTAGGCCTGGGTTCTCTTTGGCAGCTTTATACAAGCCATCAGGAGCCATTAATGTTTCTACAGTTTTTGAATTTTTCGGAAGAACTACATCTCCCAAACCATTTGAACCATGGACCCCCTCTGCATGGATCCTTTCACCAAGAAGGGATGTGGAAGCACCTTTATACACAGGAATATCCTCTCTTCCAAAATATGCCAGAAGTCCTGTTATATTATTAACAACATGATCAAGTCCTGCATTGCCTGCTACAGCACTGATTCCAACTATTTTTACATCCGGGCTGGCCAAAGCAATCATTATTGCAGTTGCATCATCTATTCCACAATCGGAATCTATAAATATGTTTTTCATTTTAATCCCTTCTATTAACTTATAATTTTGAATATTTTAAACTAATTTTCCGACAGGTAAAGGGTTTTACAGACAAAATTGATAAAAATATGCTACTTTTTCTCAAGAGACTGGTCACAAACAAGTTTGCTGCTCGTCTATGCAACCAAAGGGGCATCATATGAAAGATTTAATATACTTAGGAAGACAATTATGGGATAATGCAGAACCTGGTTTTTTGGAAAAAAATACTCATAAAATATTAAGTAAAAAGTTTATTGATCTTGGTTTTTCGATTGAACTTTTTGAAAATATCCCCGGATTTATAGCAACAATAGATGGTAATTATAAAGCAAAACCTATTGCTTTAATATCCGATATGGATGCCCTCCCCCTTCCTGGAGATCCTGAAAATAAATATATTCACTCCTGCGGTCACCATGTACAAATGACAGCTCTTTATGGGACAGCCTTGCTACTAAAAAATGAAACCCCGGAACTTCTAAAAAAAATCTCATTTATTGCAATCCCTGCAGAAGAATATATAGATTTTGATAAAAGAGAAGAATTGATAAAAGAGAAGAGTATTTCACTAATGAGTGGAAAACTGGAGCTTATAAAAAGAGGTATATTTACTTCTCCTGAAATTGTAATATCAACCCATTCTGCTCCATTTAACAGTAAAAAATTCATAAGCAGTGTTCTTAATATGGCAGGATTTGAGGTAATGAACTTTTCTTTTCAGGGGAAAGCATCTCATGGAGGTGCTGCTCCCCACCTGGGAATAAATGCACAAAATGCTGCATCATTGTTCCTTCAGGCAAGTGCTTTTTTAAGGGAAAGCTTTGATGAAGATAAACATATAAGGATTCACCCTATTTTGAAACTGGACAGTAATCAGTCAGTTAATTTAATTCCCGAACATGTAACAGTTGAAACCTATGTCAGAGGGGTTGATTCAAAAGCAGTTGAAAAAGTAGTTAAACAGCTTGTAGAAGCAGCAAAAGGTTGTGCGGGAGCAATAGGTGCAAATGTAGAAATAACAGTGATTCAGGGATACAAACCCTTTAAAGCAGATCTTACCCTCCATAAACTGATAAAAGAAACTGCAGATAATATGAATATTGAGTTTATAGAAGAACAATATTCTTCAGCATCATCAGATGTGGGAAACATCTCACAAATTAAACCAACAGTTATGCTGGGTCTGCCAGGGGTAAACGGGAAATTCCATAATCCGGAGTTTAGGGTAACTGACGAAGAAGCAGCTTACATTTTCCCGTCACAATTTTTAGTTAAATACTTAAAAAAGGTCACTGAGTGCGAAGTATGAGTGTATCGAAGTGCACATTTTTTAGCAAAATACTTAAAAAAGGTCACTGAGTAGCGAAGCATGAGCGTATCGAAGTGCACAATTTTTAGCAAAATACTTAGGGAAGGTCACTGAGTAGCGAAGCATGAGCGTATCGAAGTGCACAATTTCTACTAAGATCCCTTAGAAAGGTTGCAGACTCCACAGGCATATGATATCTTTCCTTCATGTTTGAAAGCAGGA
>DAOVSY010000417.1 GCA_030633365.1 Spirochaetaceae bacterium
AAATGAAAGATATTTCTATTAGAGCCCAGGAACTTAAAGTACAGTTACTGGGTCTTGTAGAAGCAGATACCAATGCATTTAATAATTATATAAGTGCTTTACGGCTTCCAAAAAAGAGTAAAAATGAAATTAATTCAAGAACTGCAGCTATAGAGTCAGCATCTAAAACTATTACTCTGGTACCCCTTGATACTATAAGGTTGTGCAGGGAAACTATTGAACTTGCAGAAACAGTTCTTAAAAGAGGAAATAAAAATGCATTATCAGATGCTTTTGTTGGAGTAAGTCAGGCAAATACTGCTGGAGAAGGAGCCTATCTTAATATTAGAATTAATTTACCCGGGGTAAAGGATAAAGAGTTTGTTGATAAAGTACTAAAAGAAGCTGATATACTAATGTCTGAAATTTCAAAGATTCACAAGAGGCTTTTTGCCTTTGTAAGGAAAAATGTTTAATGGGAGAATCTGTAGAATATTCTGCTGATACAATAATTATAAACTCTTCACAGCTTCTTACCCTGGAAAATGGTAGTTTAGGTTCTGGTATACTTGGTGTAATTAAGAATGGAGCTGTTGCAATAAAAGATGGTTTGGTACTGGAAACAGGACTTACCTCAGAGATTGTTAAGAAATATTCCAACTGCTCCATTATAATAGATGCAGAAAATAATTTGGTTATGCCTGGATTTGTAGATTGCCATACACATCTTGTTTTTGCAGGTAACAGATCTTCAGAAATGGAGATGCGCTTACAGGGGGCTGATTATTTAGATATTCTGAAATCCGGGGGAGGCATTCATTCTACAGTAAGGGCTACAAGGGAAGCATCTGAAAAAGAGCTGATTAACCTTGGTTTGCAAAGACTTGACCTTATGGCAGAAAATGGGACCACTACTGTTGAAATTAAAAGTGGTTATGGTCTGTCAGAAGAATCTGAACTAAAAATGCTTAAGGTGATTAAAGAGCTGAGTGAGAATCACTCCATTGATATTGTTTCAACCTATCTGGGGGCTCATACTTTCCCTTCTGATACAGACAGAGTTGATTACTTAAAATGGTTGTCAGGAGATAGCCTTAAATTGTTTGCTGAATATGCAGAGTTTTTTGATGTTTTTAGCGAAGAAGGTTCATTTAATCTTGAAGAAACAGAACTTTTACTGAAAGCAGCAAAAAAAGCAGGATTTAAACTTAAGGCACATGTAGGGCAGTTTAATGATATTGGGGCTGCAGGATTATCTGCTGCATTAGGAGCTGTTTCAGTTGATCATCTCGAAAATATTAGTGATGAAGATCTGGATATAATGGCAAAATCAGGTACTGTAGCTGTATTACTGCCAGGAGTTCCATTTTTTCTTCAATCTTCCATCTATCCAGATGCAAAGAGATTTGTAAAAAGGGGCATACCTGTTGCTCTTGCTACAGATTTTAATCCTGGAAGCTGTCCTTCCTATTCTATGCAGATGATGATAACACTTGGGGTGTTTTCTTGTGGGATGTCTATTGGAGATGCAATTTTAGGGGCAACAATAAATGCTGCCAAAGCCATCAACATGGATGATACTGTTGGAAGTTTTATATCCGGAAAAAAAGCAGATATCATAATACTTGATATCGAAAAGCCGGAAGAAATTCCTTATTATTTTGGAACAAATTTAGTTAGAAAAACAATAAAAAACGGCAGAGTTATATGAAAGAGAGAATTGAAAAGAAACGTCTTGCTATACTACGAATACTAAAAGAGAGTGAACAGCCTATTTCAAGTCAGAAGATAGTGGAGCTTCTAAATGAGATTGGGCAGGATATTAGTGAGAGAACCGTAAGGTTTCATTTAAAAGATATGGACACTGACGGTCTGACAGAATATGTAGAACGTCGGGGACGGAGGATTACAATTAAGGGGCTTTCTGAGGTCTCTAAGGCCAGAGTAGTAGACAAAGTAGGGTTGATAAACAGTAAGATTGACTATTTTTCCTATAAAATGAGTTTTGATCTTTCGAAAAAAACCGGAACAGTTGTAATCAATATTAGTTTTATACCTATTGAGGATATGGTTAAGTCCATAAAAATTTTGAACCATGCTTTTAAAAATGGTTTTTCCATGGGTAATTTGATAGGTCTCTATTTCCCGGGGGATTTAGCTGGTCAGGAGATAGTTCCGGAAGGTTATGTTGGGATAGGAACTGTATGTTCATTTACTCTTAATGGAGTTCTTACAGGAAGGGGGATTCCAGTCCATTCAATTTTTGGAGGGCTTCTTGAAATTGAAAAAGGAAAACCTTCCCGCTTTGTTGAAATTATAAAATATGATGGAACAAGTATTGATCCCCTGGAGATATTTATTAAAAGTGGAATGACTGACGCATCAGGAGCTGCAGATAGAGGCAAAGGTAGAATTGGTGCAAACTTTCTTGAAGCACCTGGAACAGCCAGAGAAGAAATTATTTCTATAGCAGAAGCGATGAGCCTTGCAGGTCTTGGAACCTTTCTCACTCTTGGATGGCCTGGGCATTCCGTTCTTCAGGTCCCGATTAATTGGGGAAGAATGGGTGGAATTGTAATTGGGGGATTAAATCCAATTGCTATTTTGGAAGAAAGTGGAATAAATGTTATCTCAAAAGCAGTTAGTGGGCTTGTTGAGTATGAGAGTCTTTTTCCATTTGTAAATCTTTCTGAACGTTATAAGAGTTTTTTCTAAAAAGAAACTATATAAGGAATATCTAATATTATGTAGGTTTAGATATTTAAGTTATGGCAAAATGGCCATCAAATTTTATTTTTATAATAATGCCAATATCCAGACACAATTAGCATGTTGAAATATTCATAATACACCTCTATTCTTGACATTTCTTGTTTCTGTTGGTAGTATCTAAAATAAGTAATGGCAATTAACTGCCGTAAAAGAGGTTTTTAGATGGAAAAACAGGGACTGTATGATCCTGGCTATGAGCATGATGCCTGTGGTGTGGGGTTTGTTGTAGAAATTAGTGGAAAAGCCAGTCATCAGACTGTAATAGATGGAATTACCATCCTCAAAAATCTGGAACACAGAGGCGCTGTTGGCAGTGATGTGAATTCTGGTGATGG
>DAOVSY010000334.1 GCA_030633365.1 Spirochaetaceae bacterium
GCCAAAATTCTCATCTACATAATCAATGGTTTGTTTAATAAGGGGAACTGCCTGTTCCTCACCTATAATAAGTTTACTCTCAATAAAATTCAGGTTACCGGTTTTATAAGATTTCAGCTCTCCCATTTTTTTCTGTTTCATAGGTAGGGACTCTGTAGGGCACAGCTCTGAACAGGCATAGCATCCATGACAAAGTTCAGGAAAAACCATTATCATTTTACCCATTTTCAAAACAGCATTAAAATTACATACTGCCTGACAATTTCCACACAGTTCACAATTACTTTTTTCCCATTCAGGAATCATTTTGAACTTATCCTCTTCATGAACAAGTTCTGCCTTAATAAATAGACCGGAATTAGGTTCTTCCACATCTAAATCTGATAATACACAGACCTTACTTTCTGCTATAAAAGAAGCCAAATTTGTAGAAAGGGTGGTTTTACCTGTCCCACCTTTTCCACTGGCGATTGCAATTTTCATTCTATTTTCCTAATTGATAAATATTACCTCTAATGAGCACATTCACCATTTTCGTGGTCATGAGTACTGTCACAAAGGTTATCTCCATTCTCAAGTTTATTCTGAAGATACAGTTCCACTAACTTTGATGGTTCTACAGCATCAAGCCCCATAAATACTTCAATATTATTTTCTTTAAAAAGATTCTGAGCCATCATTCCCATACCGCCTGCAATAATGGTATTTACACCTTTACCTGCTAAAAATGCAGGATACGAGCCAGGCTGATGTTCTGGTGGATCAAGATAATCTTCACTTGTTATTTTATCATTTTCTACTTTTAAAACTGCAAAGCTCTGACAATGTCCAAAGTGAGCTGTTAATTTTTTGTTTACTGTTGGGACTGCAAATATTCTATCCATAACTTCCTCTTTTTTAGTGCTTTAGGCGTATGCAATACGCAATTACACTACTTTTATTTTCTTCTGCTTTCGAGGAGTTCTTCTCTAACCATTGTTCTACCGCATTCAGGACACTTAAGATCGGTGCATTTTACACCTCTCTCATGGGAAGATTTATGCCCGCAGCCTGCACAAATACAGTCACCACCAGCACCAAAACCACCACCATTATTCCTTCCGCGGCCGCCGCCAAGGGAGTTTCTTCCACCACCCTGACCAGAACCACTACCCAAACCTTTACCTTGCGGCATATTTTTCTCCCTTAGATGTACAGCAGGTAGGGGCACGGCGTGCCATGCCCCTACCTGATTATTCGTCTTCCTGCATATCCGCAAGCCGACCCTCAAGGGCTTTGAGCTGGTCTTTCAAAAAAGAAACCTCGGTCTCAATATATCCCTTTTCAGTCTCTTTTGAATAGACTGGTGCAGCATAAGAAGGCTGAAAACCAATCCCTCTGCCCAATCCCTGAGTCCGGCCCATTCCACGTCCATGTCCAGCACCATTTGCTGCGCCATGAAATCCGCCGCCGAAACCTCTGCCGGCACCCATTCCCTGGCCATATCCACCTACTGCACCAGTATTAGCAAATCCTGGTGTGTTTGAACCACTGCAAAAACCTGCAGCTCTACCTGTCATTGGACCCATTCCATTAGGGCCTCTTCTATCACCTCTTGGCATAGTATTACCTCCTATAACCCGCTTTCGAGCACTTTCCTTCCTGGTCTATATCAATAGACAATTTAAAAACAAAGGAAAGTCTCTATCGCTAAATGATAAAAAGGAACCTGATGCTTCGCATCACCTTTTTTTCATTCTTCCATGATGGCCATGTCCCCGACAACAATTCCCGTGACCAAATCCACCGGCAAGATCTATCAGATTCCCTGACCCGCAGGCCGGACATTTGCTAATACTGGAATCAAACCCAATATTGAACATATGACCACAATCGTGACAACGTATCAGATTACCACGGAAATGAATATTTCCTCCCTCTATATGAAGGTGCTTACCTTCAACAAGAAATTTAGCAATCTTTCGCCTGGCTTTTTCAATCAACCTGGTAAAAGTCGAACGGGATATTTCCATCTCCGCTGCAGCTTCGGCATGATCCATACCCAGGTAATCGGCCAATCTAATGGCTTCAAACTCATCCAGGCCCAGGGGAAGAGGCTCTAAATTCTGCCTCTGAACTCCTACTGGTTTAAAATCTGCATGTAGCGGCGGCTGGTAAACAACTCGCTCTTTTTTTGGTCGTGACATAAGCTATCCTTATTCTTGGTTGTAATATAATGCACTTATGTGCATAAGTCAAGAAGTTATAGTAGAAATTTTCACCTTTTTTATAATATCATCATTCTACCAGTTCCTGGGATTATTTTTTATATAATTTGATATACGGTCGTATTCATTTTTGTTACGGATAATGTGATCGTAATAGTTTCGTTGCCAAATTGACTGTATCTCCGTATTTTCCCTAAACCATTTTGTTACGCCAATTTTAAATCCGCGAACAATGGATCCAACTGTTTTTGATGTCCCTGGTTGGGGTAAATAATTATTTACCCGTTTTTCTTCTGGATTAGAACTTTTTCTTTTTAAATTTACTGTATTTTTCTTTTCTATTTTTTCTGTATTATTATTGTTTTTTATCCCTGGTAAATAATTATTTACCCCTACTGTGATTTCTATAATAAAATGAATGTGATCCGGCATGATTGCGTATTCGTCTAATTTTGCGTGGGGGAAATGCTTTGGAATTGATAACAAATATTTTTTTGCTATTTGTCCTGCATTATTTAATATCATCTTTCCATTTTTAATTGTACCGAACTGGTGTACGCGGTTTTTCGTGCAAATTGTAATGAAATACATACCAATTTGTAAATAATTAAATCCCTTTAATCTCATTGATTGACGATTATTCTTTTTTATTTTGTTCATTATTTACCCCTGTATTTATATATGGGGGAAATGTTTGTTTTGCTTCAGGGTAACATTTCAGGATGTGGATGCAATGAATTGCACCCCTACATTGGTGCATACATATATCCTGTTCCAATAAAATTATTATATGAACCAGATACCAGGAATGAATATTTGATAATAATTTGTCTTTTTATGAATTATTTTGCATTTTTATGATTGTATCTTTTCGTTTATTATTTTATTATGATAATTGACACAATAAAACAGGATTTGTAATGATAAAAACAGATGTGATCATTATTGGTGGTGGTGCCACTGGAACTGGTATTGCCAGAGATATGGCTTTAAGAGGAATTGACCACTGTCTTATAGAAAAAAAGGATTTTGCTGCTGGTGCAACAGGTGCTTGTCATGGTCTTTTGCATAGCGGTGGAAGATATACTGTAAAAGATCCGGAAGCTGCCAGGGAATGTATAACAGAAAATACAATTCTAAGAAAAATTGGTAAGAAATGTGTAGAACCCACAGAAGGGCTTTTTGTACGATTGCCTGGTGACACCATTGAATACAGAGATGAATTCCTTAACAGTTGTAGAGAAACTGGTATAAAAACAGAGTTGTTAAGTGCTTCAGAAGCTTTTAAACTTGTACCAAACTTAAATCCAGCACTGTTGGAAGCAGTTAAAGTTCCGGATGCTTCCATTGACCCTTTTCGTTTGTGTATGCTGAATGTAGTTTCCTCTAAAAAACGTGGTGGAAAGATATTTACTCATCATAAAGTAGTTGAAATAGTAAAAACAAAAGGCCAATGTACTGGCGTTAAAGTTCTGGATAAGTTCAACTCTGAAATTGTTGAAATAACAGGAAAAGTAATAATAAACGCAACTGGAGCCTGGGGCTCACAAATTGCTAAAATGGCAGGAAGTGATGTTCCCATGAGCTTATCCAAAGGTAGTTTGATTATTGCCAA
>DAOVSY010000301.1 GCA_030633365.1 Spirochaetaceae bacterium
AAAACATTTTCCTGATGAATTATCCCGGGGATGTACTATTTTAACTCCTGAAAAATTTTGTAAGGATATCGTTATATAGGGATATATTATTGAACCCTAGATCTGCAGCAGTTGTTTGAGGTGTTATTTTTCCTGATTGGAAGTAAGGATATTGAAAGATCTGGCTTTTGTAATTGCCATTGTACGGTTTTTTACATCAAGTTTACTAAATATTCTTCTATTATGACCTTTGACTGTATCCAGGGCAAGAAAGAGTTTTTCACCAATTTCCTGATTTGAGAGCCCCTGGGAAATGAGCTTCAGAACCTCTATTTCTCTTTGGCTCAATGGATCGAGTAAGGGCTGTATCTCTTCATTTTCATTCTTCTCTGCTTTGAAAGCAGCTATAATACGGCTAATATACTCCTGCATAATTCCACGTGAGGCTGTTTCGGACAGCAGTCTAAACATGGACATACCCTGATCCACAAAAATACGAATAAAACCTGACCGTTCTGTTATGGTAAGCACTTTATCCATCAGCCTGACAGCCTTGTTTTTTTCTCCCTGGTCAAATATGGCAATTGCCTGCAAAATTATGACTTTGAGTTGTTCATTATTCCAATTTACCGGACTGTCCTCAGGTTGTAAAACTTCAAGCGTTTTTAATGCAGAGGAGGTTTCTTTCCGGGCAAGAAATACCTGAGCTTTGCTTATAGGCAAGTCATGCTTTCCTGCCAATTGAGCTGCTGCTTCCAGATTGCCCTGACTAATCATAGTCAAAACCTGCTGGGCTGCAAGTTCCGGAATTCTGTGAACAAAATCATTCTGATGTACTGATTGAGCCGTCCTGGTCAAAAGAGAAGCTGCTTCATCAATATCCCCTGTAATCAGTTTTAAATGAGACAGAAAAATCTCACAGACAATAAATCTGTCAATGGTATTTTCAAATAACCGGGCAAGCTCGATACTTGAATTGGCATATTGGAAAGCAGAATCCATATCATTCCATTGGTAAAATATTCGGGCTAAACCCAGATGAACATCACAAAGAACAGGCAAAGCCTGATCCCCAACAACCTGAAGGATTTGCTGATAGGATTCAGCTGCCCGATGAAGATGGTTTTCCAATTCCAGTAAACCACCAAGGTTGGCTTTGGCCAATACAGAAAATAGAACATTCCCGGAAGTTTGACCAATTACAATGGTTTCATTAAAGGCCTTTTTCGCTGCTATATGATCTTTAAGAAGTACGTATGCATAACCCAGTGTCCATAAAGAGGTTGTTCGGGCTGACAGGTTCTCCGGGCTCAGATATTCCAGTGCACGGAGAGATTGGGTTTTAATGGTTCCTGCATTATATTGAGTAACTCCTAATATCGCCCGCATAGATGCAATACGTCCTGTCATGTCCCGTGTTATTTTATCCTGGCCAACTCCTTCCAGAACTGCTTCAGCAGCTTCCAGATATTGTTCGACACCGGAAGTTTGACCAAAACCCAAAGAGACAGAGGCATAGGTTATCCATAATAAAGGTTTATTATCCATTACACTCTTTGGCAGTGATTTTAACCAGTTGAGAACAGAACCCACAGATCCACGAAAGTATAGGGGCATTTTCTTACCTTCAACTAAACGAAGAGCTCTTTCAATATCATGGGCTAAAGCAGCATGATTAAAAGCTTCAATGTTCAGATCATTATTTTCATACCATTCACTGGCACGAATATGTAATTCAGCAACACCTCCGTCCCCAAAAAACGAAGCTGTTCTCTGTTGCAATCGCTGTTTTAATAATTCAGAAAAGAGATGATGATAACGGTACCAACGCCGCTCATTATCCAGGGGGATAATAAACATATTGGATTGTTCAAGATATCTCAGAGTTTCCTGCCCTGTCCCAGAAGACTCATGTAGAACTGCATCACAAATAGAACCGCACATACGATCAAGGATAGATGTACGAAGAAGGAAAGACTGTATACTTTCCGACTGCTGTTTCAGAACTTCTTCAATCAGGTAGTCCAGTACAAAATGGTGACTACCGGTGAAAGATTCAATGAAGCTGGTTCTATTTTTTTGTCCCTGCATGGAAATTGCAGCTAATTGAAGACCGGTTATCCAACCTTCAGTGCGTGTTTTCAATGCAGCGATATCGTCTGTCGTGAGATCCAGTCCCATCATCTGATTAAGGAAATCTGCTGATTCGGAGATAGTAAATCGCAAGTCTGCTGCCCGCAGTTCATTCAATTTCCCCTGCCCCCTTAGTCGGGAAAGAGGAAGATGCGGATCCTCCCGGGTTGCGATGACCAGGTGCATTTGAAGCGGCATATTTTCAAGGAAAAAAGTGAGAATTTTATTAACAGCCTCACTATCAGGAATATGGTAATCATCAAGAACAAGAATAAAAGAATCGGAAATAGCAGCAATTTCATTGAGCAGACTCATCAGAATAAAATCAGTTGACGGTGGCTGGGGAGATTGAAGCATTGCCAATAATCTATCTCCAATATCTGTAGCAATAGTCTGTAGGGCTGCTATAAAGTATGTTAGAAAACGTGCAGGATCTTCATGCTCTTCGTCCAGAGACAACCAGGCGACCGGCTGTTGACAACCAGCGACCCATTCACTGATCAGAGTTGTTTTACCAAATCCGGCAGAAGCAGAGACAAGAGTCAATTTGCATTGCATACATTTATTTAGACGCTTAATAAGATGAGGCCGAAGCACTACTTTAGGCTGAAGCTGGGGTGTATACAGTTTAGTGATTAAAATTGGCGCAGGCATGCGTAATTATACATCACATATATACTCAGGATAACCCCCAAAGTATTCTCCATACTTATATCTGATTATTTTTCAATAATACAAGAATTACTGTCAAAAATAATTATTAACAGTTTTTTTCATATATTATTATTGACAGTTAACTGCCAATACTATATATTACCTGTAAAGAGGCAATATTTATGGGTGACAAAGTACTTACAAAACAGGATTTTCAAAAAAAGTCAAAACTTGACAATAAGAAATTCCAGTTTTTAATAGATTCAGGGATCCTGGAAGAAAAAGAAAATTATACAGATAAAGATATTGATAGGGTAAGGGAATTTAGAAAACTTAATCCTCTGGATCTTAATGATATTACAAAAAAATTCAAACTTAGTAGTGAGCAGCTGATAAACTTTAAAAAATTTGGGCTTATTGAGGGATCTCTTTACTTTTCAAATAAGGATCTTGATATATTTCAATCCTGGCAGAAACTTAAACGTCTGGGATACAGTGATGATGCTTGTTTTAAAGTATTAAGTGAAGTTGGTGTACCCAGAGAAGAAAATCTTTTTGAAAATAAAAATCTAATTCAATTAAAGGAACTTTCTGAGATTACAGGAATATCTGAAAGAACAATTAAATTCTATGAAAAAGAAAATTTAATTCCCAAACCACGCATCTATAAAAATAAACGATTTTATGAAACAGGAATTATGGAAAATCTTATTCTAATAAGAGATATGCAGCAAATTGGTTACAAATTAAGTATTATTGCAGAATTTCTTAGATCTGTAGAGGATAAAAAATTAAAAACAAAAGCAATAAACGAAATGAAAATTGAATTAAACGAAAAAATAAAAATAACTAAGGCAATTATTAAAAGAGTGGAGGCCATATGAGCAACAAAATAAACAATCATCATACAACAGCCCTTTTTTTGGGAGACTCTATAGTAAAAGGTGTCTCTATGGAAAATGGTAGGTATAAAGTTCTTGAAAGTTCCTATTACAATAAATTTAAAGATACTGTTTTTTCAAAAACAAAAAACAATGGGAAATTCGGGCTCACTTCCGAGAAACTTCTTACAAATATTGAAAAAATAACAGAATCTGAACCTGATATTGTTTTTATCAGCATAGGAGCTAATGACTGCAATTATAACTGGAAAGAGATTTCGGAAAACCCCGAAAGTACTCATCTTCCTGCTATAGGAAAAAGTCAATTTGAAGATAATTTATGTTCAACCTATGACTATTTTCTAAAAAATAATGTATCTACAATATCTCTTAACTTTCCTCCTCTTCATGCAGAGAAATTTTTCAATTTTTTAGCTTCAAAATTGTCCGGAGAGAATATTATTAAATGGCTGGGAAATATAAGCAGAATTTATTACCATCATGAATCCTACAACAATATCTTTGAAACTGTCACACGTAGCTATGGTATAGATATGATTGATATTCGAAGTAGATTTTTGCTTAATGATAATCTGGAGGATCTTATAGGAATAGATGGAATGCATCCC
>DAOVSY010000178.1 GCA_030633365.1 Spirochaetaceae bacterium
CTACTATGATGCCGGTTATGTTTTTCTTTATGATGTACAATGCACCATCAGGATTACTATTATACTGGACAATTACAAACTTCTTTACAATGATACAGCAAAAATTTATCAGTTCAAGAAATAAGAAGTCACAGGCCGGTTAATTTTAAATACACATCTCCAGGAGGGAGAGTTATATGATAAAAGAATTTGAAGGACGAACAGAACAGGAAGCTATTGAGAATGCTGCAGCCGCTCTTAATATAGACAGAGAAGAATTTGATGTAGAAATTATGGATGTTTCTAAAAAAAGCCTTTTTAAAAAGGGAAATGTAAAAATTAAAGTTTATATTGATAATGATGATGTAGATGAAAATCCGGAAGCAGCATCTGAGTTTGAGAAACAGGCAACTACCTATCTTGAAAAACTTATTGAATTAATGGGATATCCCGGAAAAGTTGAAGTTGCTTTCAGAGAGGATAAAAAACTCGGCCTTTCAATAGTATCTGATTTTTCAGGTATACTAATTGGAAAAAAAGGTAAAAATCTTGATGCTATTCAGCTTATACTTAATGTATATGCAGGACAGCTGGAAGGTTCACGCCGGGTAATTGTAGATGCAGAAAATTACAGAAACAGACATGAAGAAAATATTATACGTCAGGCATCCAGAGTTTCAGATCAGGTTATTAAAACAAAAAGATCAAAATTACTGGAGCCAATGAACCCATTTGAAAGAAGACTTGTTCATACAGCACTTAACGAAATAGTTGATGTTGAAACAAAGAGTGAAGGTGAAGGCCTTTACAGACAGGTAAGGATTATTTACAAGGGATCTGCAAGTTAAATTTTTTATAATCTTACAAATTTAAAATGATAAACCACCTATATACAGGTGGTTTTTTTGTGTTTATCGAATGGCAATTTCATAATAAATTGTGTATATTTGTATTTCGGAGGAAAATATGGAATTTGATGTAAAAGATATAAGCCTTAATGAATGGGGCAGAAAAGAGATAGATATTGCAGAGAAAGAGATGCCGGGGTTAATATCTATACGAAAGAAGTATGGTAATGACAAACCCCTTAAGGGAGCACGTATTATGGGATCCCTGCATATGACTATCCAAACAGCTGTACTTATAGAGACTCTGGTCGATTTGGGTGCTGATGTTCGTTGGGCAAGTTGTAATATTTTTTCCACCCAGGATCATGCAGCGGCAGCAATTGCAGTTGGAAGAACAGGAACAGTGGAAAATCCTGCAGGTATTCCTGTTTTTGCATGGAAGGGAGAAACACTGGATGAATACTGGGATTGTACCTACCGGGCTTTGTCTTTTCCTGGTGGAAAAGGGCCAAATCTTCTTGTTGATGATGGTGGAGATGCTTCTCTGGTATTACACAAAGGTTTTGAATTGGAGAATGGTAGCAAATGGGCATTTGAAGAAGCAGGTTCTGAAGAAGAGAGTATTATAAAGGCACTTTTACAGAAAGTTAACATAGCAGATAAAGAGCGTTGGCATACCCTTGTAGCTGACTGGAAGGGTGTTTCTGAGGAAACTACAACAGGTGTTCACAGACTTTATCAAATGAAAGATGATGGTAGTCTTCTTGTACCTGCCATTAATGTTAATGACAGTGTAACAAAATCCAAGTTTGATAATATGTACGGTTGCAGAGAATCTCTGGCAGACGGAATTAAAAGAGCAACAGATGTAATGGTTGCAGGTAAGGTTGTAGTTATTTGCGGATATGGTGATGTTGGAAAAGGAAGCGCTCAATCTATGCGTGGTCTTGGAGCCAGAGTAATTGTAACAGAAATTGATCCAATATGTGCGCTCCAGGCAGCAATGGAAGGTTTTGAAGTAACAACTATTGAAAACACTCTTGGTGAGGGAGACATATATGTTACTACAACTGGTAATAAAGATATTATTACAGCAGAATATATGTCAAAAATGAAGGATCAGGCTATTGTTTGTAATATAGGCCATTTTGATAACGAAATACAGGTTGCTCAGCTTAAAGCATGGAAGGGTATAAAAAAGTTAAATATCAAACCCCAGGTAGATAAGTTTATCTATGAAGACGGTCATGCAATATTTCTATTGGCAGAAGGCAGACTTGTTAATTTGGGATGTGCTACAGGGCATCCATCTTTTGTTATGTCTAATTCCTTTACAAATCAGACTCTTGCTCAAATTGATTTATGGGAAAAGAGAGATAAATATGAAATAGGTGTATACAGACTGCCTAAGTATCTGGATGAGGAAGTAGCCAGACTTCATCTGGAAAAAATTGGAGTTAAACTGACAAAACTTAGTAAAGATCAGGCAGAATATCTTGGTATAAGTGTAGATGGACCTTACAAGGCTGAGCATTATCGGTATTAATAGAGACCTTACATGCAAGGTTTCATAGCCGAGCTGTAAGCGAAAGTGAGTTTTTGTATGTAGAGACGCACGATCGTGCGTCTTTACGTATGATATAGCGAGGAGATTTAATGGAAAACAGGAAATATTATTTTACATCAGAGAGTGTGAGCGAGGGACATCCGGATAAGTTATGTGATCAGATATCGGATGCAGTACTGGATAAATGTCTGGAAGGAGATTCCGAATCCAGGGTAGCATGTGAAACCTATGCAGCTACTGGAATGGTTTTGGTAGGCGGTGAGATAACAACTCACTCTTTTGTAGATATACAAAAAGTCGTAAGAGAGTTGGTAAAAAAAATAGGATATACAAAATCCGACTACGGTCTGGATTATGAATCCATGGCAGTTATGAATATTATAAACTCCCAGTCACCGGATATATCCCAGGGAGTTACTACAGGTCAGGGAATATATAAGGAACAGGGTGCTGGAGATCAGGGTATGATGTTTGGTTATGCAACTACTGAAACACCGGAACTTATGCCTGCACCAATAATGTATTCACATCAACTACTTCAAAGAGCTGCAGATATTCGTCATTCAGGTAAAATTGCCTGGCTGCGTCCGGATTCAAAGAGCCAGGTTACAATAGAGTATGAAAATGGCGTTCCAAAAAGGATAGATGCAGTTGTAATATCCCATCAGCATGATCCTGAGGTAGGACATGATGAAATTGAAAAAACAATTATAGAGAGTGTTATTAAACCTGTTCTGGAACCTACAGGGCTCATAGACAGCAGTACCAAGTACTATATAAACCCTACTGGTCGTTTTGTAATAGGCGGACCCTTTGGAGATACAGGATTAACTGGCCGAAAAATAATTGTAGACACCTACGGTGGTATGGGAAGACATGGTGGTGGAGCTTTCAGCGGTAAGGATCCCAGTAAGGTAGACCGTTCTGCAGCCTACATGGGCAGATACATAGCAAAAAATATTGTAGCAGCCGGACTGTGTACTAAATGTGAAGTTGAACTTTCCTATGCAATTGGGGTACCTTTTCCAATATCAGTAATGGTAGATACCTTTGGAACAGGTAAAGCACCTGAATCCAAAATAGAAGAAGCAGTAAAATCTGTATTCGATCTCTCCCCTGCAGGAATAATAAGAGACCTGGACCTAAAAAAGCCAATCTATTTAGATACATCAACATACGGCCATTTCGGCAATAATAAATACACTTGGGAAAAAATTGATAAAATTAAACAATTACAAAATGCTGTTGGATAAACACATATTGTAGGGGCAGTCTGGTCGGGACTTCGTCCCTGCTCGACTATGCAACCTCAGTCCAGAGAAAACCCGTCAGGGTTCCCTCTGCGGCTGCCCAATCTGATTATAAAACACATTTGTTTTTTTAAAATCTATTTTAAATAGAAACCAGAATTACAAACAGATAAAATACATCACAAAAAAAAGGATGCCCCTTGCGGGCATCCCAACATTGTGTCACATCCACACGATTGCATGGATATTATTCACATAACTATTTCTTAAACGGCAATTCCACCTCATAGTGATTTCCAGTATCAGTATCAATAACCATTAAAAGATTTAGATTTGTGAGAGGCTTTGTAAACTGATATTTTTTTCCGGTTTCAGGGCAGTAAAAAGATACAACCAGACCTTTTGTTCCAGGTTTAACAGACCAGTTTTCAATTGTTTTTTCAGAAAAATCACAGTAAACACCACCATCCACATCTAAAATACGGATATTATTGGACTCAAATTCCCATACAGCATCCCAGTTGGAATCAAGCCATTTTCCCAAAGGGAAATCACCCAGTTCCATATCTGCCGAATGAACCATCACTGTTGCCGCTGCTACCATCAGAATAACCAATAAAAATTTCTTCATACACTTTTCTCCTTGTTTTTATTTATTTTAGGACAATTTGAGAAACATTACCAGATGTGGAATTACAACAATCATATACATAATGATTCCCTGTCGTACAGACGCCCAAATTGGGCGTCTATACCACGGATTACATAATAATTTATATTTTACAAATCCCGCCATTCACCTGAATCCAGCAAAATATTCAATTCATCTGCCTTTTCATTGGAAAATTGCGCTCCATGCTGCTGTACAACTTCTCCTGCAAGAAAAGATGCCAGTAAACCACTATCGTAGAGAGAAAAACCCCTGCATAAACCTAAAATAAAACCTGCTGCATAGGTGTCTCCGGCTCCGGTAGTATCTATTGGAGCTTTTCCTTTTACAGGTACAGACAGCAGTTCACCCTCTGTATATATGTAAGAGCCATGTTTTCCGTTTTTTACAACGGCTACAGGGCAGAGTTTACCCATAGATTTTGCACATTCCCCTGCATCGTAGTTATCAAATAGAATTCGGGCTTCTTCATTATTTGCAAAAGCCATATAGGCATGGTCACTAATTAAACGTAAAAAATCATCTCTGTTACGACTGACAGCAAAGGGGTCAGCTACATCAAAAACAATTTTTGTGTTATTTGCTTCTGCAATTTCAATTGCCTTTAAAATAGCACCTTTCTGATTTTCAGTATCCCACATATAACCTGTAAAATAGAAATAATCTGCTTTGGCAATAAGATCCGGATTTATATCTTCTTTGGAAAATTCCCTGTTTGCTGCAAGGTAGGTATTCATTGTTCTTTCAGAGTCCGGAGTTATAAGGATAATACTGGAACCTGTATAGTTGTCACAGGTTTTAAGTTCCGAAATTATATCCAGTTCTCCCAGTTTTTCTTCATAAATTTTCCCATACTTGTCCTTGCCAATTTTACCTGCAAGGGCAGTTAATACGCCAAAAAGAGAAAGTGTCACCAGTGTATTTGGTGCTGAACCACCACAGGAATAGTTTTGAGTAGATGATTTGATAAAATTAATAAGCTCAGAACGTCTTTCAGGATCAATAAGATGCATTGTTCCCTTGTGAAGGCTTAATTTTGAAAGCTCGCTGTCAGAAACTTCAGAAAAAATATCAATAAGGGTATTTCCAATTCCGTATACCTTAAGGGACATAAGGACTCCTTAGCCATTTAGATTATCATAACTTAGGTATGTTAATAGGATAAGTGAAAATTTTCAAGGAGTGGTATTTTTTATTCATAAAATTCCTCTCATATCTTGATTTTAAATAAAAAAGTGTTATTATTGTTCGAAGATTGAACAAATTATATTAAAAATCGTACTCCAATAAAAATATAACCTGTTTCGGCGGTATATTTTTAAGTGTATGCTATTTATATGTTCCAGCTTTTTCAATTAAATAATGAAGAAGAATGGAATTTCTGTGCCCTGAATTTTGAATAATGAAAAACTAATAACTAATAATGAAAAATTATGATGAATAACAATCACTCCCATGAAAAAGAATTAACTATCCTCGAAAATATCTATAACAAACCGGGAGAGGTTCGTCAGCGGGATCTGGCAGAGATTACAGGATTATCCCTGGGAATGACAAATGCAATTCTTAAACGCCTTGCAGTTAAGGGTCTTTTAACAATTAAAAAGGTAAACAATCGAAATATCCACTATATAGTAACACCAACGGGCATTGAGGCCCTTACAAGAAAAAGTTACCGCTATTTTAAAAGAACAATTAAGAACGTTGTATATTATAAGGAAGCCATTGAAAACCTTACTATGGATGTTAAAAAGCAGGGGTATGATGGATTAGTTCTAAAGGGTTCCAGTGATCTGGATTTTATAGTAGAGCATTCCTGTATAAAAGCTAATTTAAAGTATATTAAAGAAGATTTGGTAAGCAGCAATGTTTTTCTCCTCTATTCAGAAAACTATTTGCCGGATAAAGAAACTCAAGGTAATGATAAGGCCTTTTTACA
>DAOVSY010000628.1 GCA_030633365.1 Spirochaetaceae bacterium
CTTTACTGTAGGTACAGGATACAATATTTATAAATTTGATGATGATATTGTGGGAATGAAGAAAGATGAGGAAAAAATTATAAATAAAGATTTTCCGGAAGATTTTGATAATAAAGACATTGCAGGAAAAAAAGTAAACATAAAAGTAACTGTTACAACTATTAAGGTTAATGAACTTCCTGAACTTGACGATGAACTTGCCCAGGATATTTCAGAAAAATATGAAACACTTAAAGATCTTAGAGCTGATGTAAAGAAAAAAATGAAAGTGGCTCTGGATAAAAAGTTGAAAGAACTTCAGTTTGAAAAAATTATGGATCAGGTTATTGAAAATTCTGAAATTCCAGTGCCGGAGTCAATGCTGAAAGCAGAAATGGATAATTCATGGCAGAACTTTATGGTTCAATCCAGGATGGATGAAAAACAATTGCTTCAGATCCTTGAAATGCAGGGAAAAACAAAAGAATTACTTTTAGAAGAATGGCGGCCTAATTCTACTAAATCCTTAAAGGTACAGCTTTTATTGGGAAAACTTATAGAAGATGAAAAAATTGAAGCTACTAAAGAAGAAGTTGACGAAGAAATAAAAACTCAAGCCCTGGATTCAGGTCAAAAATTCGAAGAGTTTAAAGAGCTTATTGAGAAAAATAATTATACAGCACATATTGAAGGTGATGTTAAAAATAAAAAGTTTATTGATTTCCTTATTAGTAAAAATACTATTAAAAAAGGAAAGAAGGTGGATTACCTTGATTTACTGGAAAATAACTTTTAAATTGATATATAAGGAAAAATTATGAACGAACAGATGAATACATTGGTGCCAATGGTTGTGGAAAGAACCGGTATTGGTGAAAGATCATACGATATATATTCACGGTTACTTAAAGATAGAATAATATTTATAGATGGTGAGATAAATGATCTTACAGCAGATCTTGTAGTAGCCCAGCTTCTTTTTCTTGAATCCCAGGATCCTGAAAGAGATATAAGTATATATATAAATTCTCCTGGTGGAAGTGTAACAGCAGGACTTGCTGTATACGATACAATCCAATACATCAAACCGGATGTTCAAACAATTGCGATGGGTCAGGCTTCATCTATGGGAGCTCTTCTTCTTGCTTGCGGTACAGCTGGTAAGAGGATGGCTCTGCCCTCTGCAAGAATTCTAATACATCAGCCCTGGGGAGGGGCACAGGGCCAGGCTATAGATATTGGTATCCAGGCAAAAGAAATTGTCAGACTTAAACAACTATTAATTAAATATTTCGCCACCCATACAGGAAAAAAAGAAAAAGACATTGCATCTGATTTGGAACGTGATAACTTTATGTCAGCTGAAGAAGCTTTAAAATACGGACTTATAGATAATATTCTAATAAGAGGAAAAGATGGCAAAAAATAAAGGTGAAGGAATGAAGGTTTGTTCATTTTGTGGTAAAAATGCAGACACAGCCCGGAGGCTAATAGCTGGCCCTGGGGTATTTATATGTGATGAATGTATAGATGTCTGTAAAAGAATCCTTGATGAAGAAAACGATATGGTTACTTCAGAATTAATGGATGA
>DAOVSY010000540.1 GCA_030633365.1 Spirochaetaceae bacterium
TATAGCTGTTAGGGATAGTCATTTTGAAAGACTTTCTTTCCTTATAAAGAATAATATATCACTATACGCAGCTCATCTACCCTTAGATTTGAACTCTTTTGTTGGGAACAACTATGGAATTGCATTCAAACTAAAACTAAAACTAAAAACCCTAAAGCCTTTCGGCTCTTACAAAGGGGTCAAAATTGGTGTATCCGGAACTTTTGAAAATGGAAAAAATATTGATGAAATTCTTAATCTCCTTGGAACAGACAGGAATAGTGTTCTGGGGATACTTCCTTTTGGTAAAAAGAAAATTTTAACTGTAGCCATAGTCTCTGGAGGAGCTACCAGGGAAATTACACAGGCAATGGAACAAAATATTGATCCCTTTGTCACAGGAGATTTATCACATGAAACTTATCATACCTGCCAGGAGGGAGGAATAAATATGATTAGTGCCGGACATTATTTTACAGAAACTTTTGGACCAAAACTTCTCTCAAAAAAATTAAACCAGGACAAAGCCGTTGATACGGTTTTTATTGATGTTCCTACAGGATTATAAACTAAATGATAACTGGAAATAAACTAAAACCACTAATACTGACAATGGGTATAATAATTATAGATCAGATCAGCAAACTAATAATCGTAAATAGAATTCCAATTCATACTATTGGAAAATCATTTTTTGGTGGAATATTAAGAATTATCCATACAAGAAATCTGGCAATTGCTTTCAGTATGGGAAATAATCTTCCGGATGGTGTTCGTTATATACTTTTTACAATTCTTCCCATAGCCATTCTGATTGGACTTTTAGTATATTATCTAAAAGGTGATGATTTTACAAATATTCAAAGATGGGCTGTTGCAGGAATTCTTGGAGGAGGAATAGGTAATTTAACCGACAGAGTTTTAAGACCCCTTGGAGTTGTAGATTTCATAGATGTTAAGTTTTTTGGAATATTTGGACTAGAGAGATGGCCAACATTTAATGTCGCCGATTCGATGGTTGTTGTTTCCGGATTATTGTTACTATTTTCTTTTATATTTGAGGATTTGAAAAAACATGAATAAAAAACTAAACACTGCTCTCTTTATTATTGGCGCATCAATTCTCAATGTAATACTAATGGTAGTTCTTATGGCCATAGGACTGGCATTAGTCTCACTTATAATACCTAAAAATATCTCCCCTACAATAGCATCAGCACTATTTATTCTTGTTTTTTTATTATCTGTAGCTGGAAGTTTTTTTGCTTATCATAAGGGAATAAAACTAATTGCTAAAAAAGTGGATATGGATAAATACTTTCATCCTATATTTAGTTCAAGGAAACGGTAAACATTTAAAGCCTAATATCCATCAGAAAGAGATCTGTTGATATCTTTTTTATAAAGTTCATTATATACAAAACCTCTTTTACGCAATCGATCTCTTAATTCCTGTCTAAAAGGAATATTCCTCCAGAATATACCCCTTACATCCTTATCCAACTTCTGAGTGCCTTCACTTTCCTTTGTTATCCATAAAATATAATCCTGAATAAAATACTCTCTAACATCACCTCTCAGTTTTTTATCAGTAAACCATTGATAATAACGCCCGGTTAGACCTTCTTCCATCCAGTAATGCTGCGCCTTCTCCTTTGCAACCTGCCATCGTAAATCTGCAGCAGTAGATATTACAGCAATTTTTAAGTCTTTTGGAAAAATAGGAACCGCAACTCTTCCCCTGCTGGTTGCCCTGTTAAATTTTTCAAAAGGTTCCCAGCAAATTCCCCGTTCGCCATATCCAGGTACTAAAATTATATAAGGAACAATTCTATTGGTCTGTCTCTTAAAAGTTCTTTTAAAAAGTCCCTCATCAATTGCCTCTATTGCAGCAAACTCCATAATAATATTTTCTCTGGTTCCAATATCCCTTATATTGGAACGAAAATACTGCTTCATAAGAAAAGGAATATGATTACCCTGTTTCCCTGTAACCATTTTTATCATTTGTCTGACTGTATTAAACTCATTTTCAAGAGTTTTCGAATTTAAAGTAGTAGAAACACCTTCCTGACTCGCTTTATCTTCCAGTTCACTTAACTGCCTTTTTGTATTTTCATAACTAGCAAAACTGGAAGCAAGTTCTTTATCCTTATTTGA
>DAOVSY010000421.1 GCA_030633365.1 Spirochaetaceae bacterium
AGAAACCGCACTGAATAGCTCCACAGTCAATAAAAGCCTGCTGTATGGGATGAAGAGTACCATCTTCTGCTTCCATACCTTCAATAGTTATTATCTCCTTACCTATTGCTTTTTTAAGCTTAACTACACAGGAACGTTTGGAAGATCCATCTATTAAAACAGTGCATGCTCCGCAAACACCAATATTACAACCGTTTTTTGTACCCGTAAGGTCCAGTTTATTTCTAAGATAGTCTATAAGAGACATTTCAAGATCAGAATCCGGAATTTCGTAGACCTTTCCATTTATAGTAATTTTATTCATATACAAACTCCTTCGAAAGAATAATATACCACTTCCATATAAAACAAAAGGGATTATTCATGTATAAAGCAAAATATTCACAAAACAGTGTATATTATCGCAAATATCGAGTCTTTTATTAACCTTTTGCTAAATAAGTTAAAATATAGCTTGACTTACCAGAATAGTATTGTATACTAATTTAAATATTTTTATAAGGAGCAGATTTATGAGTGATTCGGCAGAAAAAAGAATTTCTACTGACATGATTTACAATCTCAATGACAATCCGCCACCAGTACAGGCATTCCTTGCTGCACTACAGCACATGATGGCAATTTTTGTGGGTATAATTACACCACCCCTTATTATTGGTGGAGCACTTGGACTACCACCGGACATGAAAGCATATATTATTAATATGGCTCTCTTTGTTTCCGGAATTGCAACTTTCATTCAGGTTAAGAAATTCGGACCTATAGGTTCAGGACTCTTAAGTATTCAGGGAACAAGTTTTACTTTCCTTTCCCTTTCAATTGGGATTGGTTTTTCAGTTCTTAACACTGGTGGAACTCCAGCACAGGCACTTGGAACAATCTTTGGTGTTGCTTTAATTACATCACCAGTAGAAATGGTCTTCTCAAGGTTTATTCCAGCCCTTAAGAAAATTATTACACCTCTTGTTAGTGGTATTGTTGTAACACTTATTGGTATGTCACTTATTAAAGTAGGTATGACAGATATCGGTGGTGGAGCATGGTTACTTGCTAATAAACCAGAATTCTTTGCAAGTGGAACTAACATCATGCTGGCTGCTATTGTACTTGTTACAATTATTCTATTTAACAGAAGTCAGAATAAATACATGAGAATGGGTGCAATCGTTATTGGACTTACTGTTGGTTACGTAATTGCAGCAGCAATGGGTCTTGTAAACTTTGGGAAAATTAGTGGTTTAAGTGTTATAAATGCACCAATTCCATTTAAATTTGGTTTTTATATTAGCTGGGGACACGTTATTCCTATGGCCTTACTGTATTTAATTACAACAGTAGAATCTATTGGAGACCTTACAGCAACTTCTATGATCTCCGGTGAACCTATTGAAGGTGACGTATACATTAAACGTATTTCCGGTGGTGTGCTGGGTGATGGTATCAACTCTGCAATTGCAGCAGTTTTTAACTCCTTTCCTAACACAACTTTCAGCCAGAATAATGGTGTTATCCAGATGACTGGTGTTGCAAGTAGAAGAGTAGGATTCTGGATTGCAGGCCTTCTGGTTCTTTTTGGACTTTTCCCTGTAGTTGGTGGACTGTTCTCAATTATTCCTAATTCTGTTCTTGGTGGAGCAACTATCATAATGTTTGGTACTGTTGCAGCTTCTGGAATTAGAATTATTGCAAGCAGTATTATTGACCGAAGAGGCGTTATTATTATGGCTATCTCTTTTGGTCTTGGTCTTGGAGTTGCGTTTGTACCTGCAATTCTTAGTCATGCACCATCAATGATTCAGCAGATTTTTGGTTCTGCAATTACAACTGGTGGACTTACAGCAATTTTACTTAATATTATTCTTCCACAGTCTTTTAGAAAACAGTCTGCAGGAAGTAATCCTTTAGGTGATATGAGTTAGAAATTAATCTGTATTTCTAAATATGATTTTAAGGCTGCCCTATTAAATGGGCAGCTTTTTTTATTCTTGCCCTACAACTATTCTTAATGTATAAATAATAATGAAAAAAGAAAAAAATAAAATATCTACAGGCATTATGGCTTCTTATGGAAGTGGAAAATTTTATGTCGAATTATTTATTGGTGCCTTTGGTGCTTTGGTTTTTAAATTCTATGAAACAGAGATTGGACTTTCTGCTGGTCTTAGTGCTGTAGCAATTATTTTATATTCTATATGGAATGCAATAAATGACCCTCTAATTGGCTACTTAACGTCAAAGCCAACCCCATTTTCTAAAAAACTTGGAAGAAGGTTCCCCTGGATTCTAATAGGTTCAATTCTTTGGGGTTTTTCATTCGTACTTATTTTTGCTGTACCAAAATCTTTAAATCCTGAAACAGACAGTATTCTTATTTTTCTCTGGATGCTTGGAAGTATCTGTCTTTTTGACACTTTTCTCTCTCTCTGGGAAGTTAACTATCAATCAATTTTTCCTGATAAATTCCGTGGTAAAAACGAAAGGTCAAAAGCAGCCGCAATTGCAACCTTTATAGGTGTATTCGGAATTGCCCTGGGGACTGTTCTTCCTGGTCTAATTATAGACTATGGAGAACCTTCCACATATCTTACAAACAGCTGGATTTTTCTTGGTCTTGGTTTAATTACTGCCCTTCTCCTAATACCAGGTGTTAAAGAAAATAAACAGATGATTGAAAGATATATGCAAATATCTGACACAAAACAGGACACCTTTTTTAATCAGATGAAAGGAGCATTTAAATATAAAAATTTTGTTGCATTTATTATACTCTATTTTTTCTATCAGTCGGGTACAATGCTAATGACAGGTTCTGTTCATTATGTTGGAGACTATGTTCTTCCTGGAGATAGTACTGATGTAACAATTATTTTTGCCGGAATGCTCATTGGAGCCCTTCTATCAATTCCTTTTTGGCTGTTTATTGCAAAAAAAGTTAAAGGTCATCAGAATGTACTAATTATAACTGCCCTACTTATGGCTGCTTTCTCCTTTCCCATGACTTTTATAAATACCTATACCGGCTTTACAATAATGATGGCTCTTTGGGGCGCT
>DAOVSY010000111.1 GCA_030633365.1 Spirochaetaceae bacterium
ATTTTATAAGACCGGCGATAAGGTTTTTGGTTTTGAGGACACCGGTTCCGGAGCTCATGCCCAGTATATGACAATATCAGAGGATAAATCTTTGGCACTAATGCCGGAAAATATAACATATGAGCAGGCGGCTGCCAGTATTGAAGGTGCTCATTATGCATATAATTTTATCAATAAAGTAGATTTAAAAAGCGGGCATAAGGTTTTAGTTAATGGTGCAACAGGTGGTATTGGATCAGCCTCAGTTCAATTTCTAAAATATTTTGGTGTTGAAGTAACTGCAGTTTGCAATGGAAAAGATGCAGAATTAGTAAAATCTCTGGGAGCTGATAGAGTAATAGATTTTAATAAAAATGACTTTACAAAAGGGGAAGGGGAATATAATTTTGTTTTTGATACTGTAGGGAAAAGTTCTTTTGTAAAATGTAAACCGTTGTTACTATCCGGGGGTGTTTATATTTCATCAGAATTAGGTTTTATGGCTCAAAATCTTTTTTTTGCACTTATAAAACCAATAATTGGAAATAAAAAAGTAATATTTCCAGTTCCTCTGGATTGTAAGGGGAGTATAGAATTTATTAAAAAGCTTATAAAAGAAGAAAAGTTTAAAACAGTAATAGATATAGAATATCCACTGGAAAAAATTGTAGATGCATATAACTATGTTGAAAAAGGCCAAAAAACAGGGAATGTTGTTGTAACTGTGGAGCATAATAATAAAAACTGAAAAAGTGTTGTAGTTGACGAAGCGGAGCAGGGTGAAAATACGAAAACCTGAAAATCTATGATATAGTGAATTATTAAAAAGTATAAAAACTGCAAAGGATATTTTAGTATAAATGTAAACGATATCCTGTAGAGTACACATCAATAAATTGAAATTGTGGAGGCTTATCAATGAATTCAGATTTTGAAAAGAACCTGGAAAAGTATGCTGAAATAATTGTCACGGTTGGTCTAAATATACAACCCGGCCAGCGTTTGATAATTGGAACACCCTTTAACATCCTTCCGGGCACTCATTTGGACTTAGCTCCCCTGGTTAGATTAGTTGCAACTCACGCTTATAAAGCGGGAGCCAGATTAGTTGAAGTGATGTGGAATGATGAGCAAATGGAACTTATCCGATTTAAGCACGCACCCCGAGATTCCTTTGAAGAATACCCTATCTGGCGAAGCGATGCAGCTTTTGAAGCAGCGAAATCAGGCGATGCGATATTGATCTTTGCTACCCGTACTCCGGAATTGCTGGAGAAACAGGATGCTGAACTAATTGCAACTACTTTTAGAACCACTTCAAAGTATATGAAACCAACAATTGATTTAAGATCAAAGAATTCAATGAATCTTACAATCGCTGCTGCACCTGTTTCTGGGTGGTCTGATAAAGTCTTTCCTGGTATTCCTGCTGAAACCAGGGAAGCTCGATCCTGGGACACAATTTTTGATATCTGTCGGATAAAAGAGCCTGATCCTGTGTCTGCCTGGAAAAATCACATTGCCGGACTTGCGGCAAGATGTGATTATTTGAACAAAAAACAATTTGTTTCCCTGAAACTTACAGCTCCGGGAACAGATTTATCAATTGGCCTGCCCCGGAATCATATATGGACATCTGCTCACCAGACTACCAAAAGTGGTATTGAGTGCATAGGAAATTTACCAACAGAAGAGATATTTACAATGCCCCATAAAGATAAAACTGAGGGATTTGTTTCAACTACCAAACCTCTTGGTTTAGGTGGTGGTCTTGTTGAAGATATCGTACTTACATTCAGGGAAGGAAAGGTGGTTAATGCGACTGCCGGGAAAGGTGAAGAAAGTTTACAAAAACTGCTGGAAATGGATGAAGGCATTCTTCGATTGGGGGAAATAGCTCTGGTACCTCACAGCTCTCCAATATCTCAGACGGGATTGTTGTTTTACAGCATCCTGATAGATGAGAATGCCTCCGATCACATTGCCCTGGGGCGGGCATATAGACGTAGTGTGGAAGGTGGCGTCTCTATGTCAGACACTGAATTTACAGCAGCCGGAGGGAACTCCAGTCTTGGTCACATTGATCTTATGATTGGTTCAGGTTCTATGAATGTTGATGGAATATTGGAGAATGGCTCAATAGAAACGATAATGAAATCTGGTGAATGGACATTCCAGGTTTAATGAGAGATAATATTATCAGAATTTATAGTTCTTCAGGTACCAAGGGATATCAACAGCGTAAGAAAGTAAGCTTTGCATACTGTCAGGAAATATAAGGACTTATAATAATTATGGATGGAAAAATAAAAGGAACAGCATACGTTATGGTATGTGTTTCTTTATGGGCACTTATACCAGTAGTTGCAAAAATGGGTCAGACAACCCTGGATAACCATCAGTTTTTATTCTGGTCCAGTCTTGTTTCATTTGTTGTTCTGGGTCTTTCAGTTATATTCACCGGAAACTTAAATAGGTATAAAGAATATAGTTCTAAAGACTGGGTTTATCTTTCTGTTTTAGGGTTACTTGGAACTTATATATATTATCTGTTTTTATATCTGGGTTATTCCAAGGCCGTGGGGATGGAGGTACTTGTTATTCAGTATACCTGGCCTGTATTTATTGTATTATTTTCAATATTTATATTAAAAGAAAAATTAAATATAATTAAAATTATAGCAGTAACCCTGGGCTTTGCTGGTGTAATTATAGTTTTAACAAAAGGTAATTTCCAAAATATTAATATAAGTAATGGATTGGTAATTACTTTAGTAGGAGCAGGTGCGGCATGTTTTGCACTATTTTCTGTACTTAGTAAAAATATTAAAAAAGAACCCCTGGGAGTTGTGACAGTATATTTTCTAACAGCTAGTTTGGCTTCATATATATCAATGCAGTATTTTTCTGATTTCTCTTTACCCTCTTCTTCTGAAATAATACCTATAGTAGTGAATGGTGTTCTTGTTAATGGCTTTTCATATCTGTTTTGGCTGTTTGCTTTAAGATCAACAGAAGCTTCGTGGTTGGCTCCATTTGTTTTTATTACACCCGTACTATCTGCAATTTATTTAATTGTTTTTTTTGATGAACCCTTTGCTGTTGCCTATGGAATAGGTCTTGTTTTTGTTGTTGCCGGAGGTTTAATAAACAGTATAAAAATGAGAGAGTGATGATTCAGGATTAGAAATTGGGAAACAATCACAATTGAGATAATGTAAGGTTCATGAAATTTATTGTTACTTAATAATAACCGGACTCACCCTGTATAAGGCTCCGTTTTTTGCGTCTGTAAGAATATAAAGAGAACCATCAGGACCTGTTCTGACATCTCTGATTCTTCCAATTTCCTTATGGAGTAATACCTCCTGATGGATAATGCTCTTCCCATCCACCACAAGTCTTCGCAGGTGTTGACCTGCAAGGGCTCCTATGAAGATATTTCCCTGCCATCCAGGGAATTTATCACCATAATAAAATGTCATTCCTGATGGAGCAATGGAAGGTACCCAGTAGATTACAGGATTCTCAATCCCTGGTTTTTCAGTTTCAGTAGAGATTATCGTTCCATTGTAATTGATGCCGTAAGTAACTAAGGGCCAACCGTAATTTGCACCTGCTTTAATAATATTTACTTCATCACCGCCCTTTGGACCATGTTCATGAAGCCAAAGAAGTCCGGTTTTTTTATCCATGGCTATTCCCTGAGCATTCCTATGACCAAAACTGAATATTTCCGGCAGGACATTCTGTCTGTTTATGAAGGGGTTGCTGGAGGGGATACTACCATCAGGATGTATTCGTATAACTGATCCTCCATGATGCTGTAGATTTTGAGCATTATTCATTCCTCCTCTTTCCCCCAGTGTGATGTAGAGGAACCCTTCAAGGTCAAATACCAGACGGGATCCAAAATGAATTCCTCCGGAATTTTTAGGTGAAGCCCTGAAAATAATTTCCACATTGCTTAATTCAGTTTCTGAAAGGTTTGCTCTGGCAACAGCTGTACTGTATCCGCCAGTTCCGGGTTCTGAAAAGGAAAAATAGATTAGATTATTTTCCACATAATCAGGATCAATAACGATATCCAGTAAACCACCCTGACCTGTTGTTGCTATTTCCGGGAGTCCGCTTATTGGAACAAGATTATTGTCTGTAAATAGATTCAGCCGACCTGGCCTTTCGCTAATAAGTATACCATCATCCCCGGGAAGAAATATGAGAGACCAGGGGTTCTCAAGTTTATCAATAATTTTTTCCAGAATGAAATCAGTTTCTTCTGAATGAATAATATGGGAACTACTTCCCTGAGCTATTGTAAATGATGTAAGCAGAATATAAAGTAGAGAGAAAATAATTGTTTTCATCTTTCTAAATTAATATACATTACGTAAAAAGTCACCTAAAAAAATACTATACCGGAAATGCCAGCATTTCTCCAACTCCAAGTGTAAAAAGCCAGAAACCATAGATTGCATGTTCTATAGACACCAGAAGCAGTGATCTGGTTTTAATATAACTAAGAGCAAACAGTATACCACCTATGAATGTAAGTAATAACACATAGATATTTCTAAAAAAAATATGTGCTATAGAAAAAAGTGCTGCATTGAACAGTATTATATAGATTTTATTTGATGGGAAAAAAGATTCATATCTAGTAAAAAAGTAGGTTCGAAATAAAATTTCCTGGGGAAGTACTGAAAAAAAAGAATAGAAAACAGAAATCATTAACCATAGGAAGGGTCTTTCCATAACAATAGAGAACAGAGCTTTTCTGTTAAATAGATACATAATAATTGTTGATATAACTGCAGCAGCAATAAACCTGAGAAGGATGGTTTTTAGATAGCCCGAATTTCCGATCTTAAAAAATGAAGAAAATTTATTAGATTCTTTTTTTAGAAGAATATACACACAATAGATACATGCTGAAAGTATAAGTATAAGGTTTATCCAGGGAAAAGGATTTAGTAACAACATCAGGGGGATAAAAACAAAGAGTATTACAAGTTCAATTGATTTATATATGACTGTTTTATTCATATAAATAAATATACCTAAAAATTTATATTTTGTGTAGAGTAGAGACAGGTTTAATTCTGCCTCTACTGGTTATAATTTAGTCTATTAAAGAGAATCCCATTTAATTTTCTGATCTGGTTTTATTTGTGAAAATAGAATCGATGGGCCAGGTAAATCCAGATTAAGTGTTTCTTTTAACACTTCTTCTACTGTTTCTATTTTTATAAAGGAAAGCTCATTCATTACCTCTTCCGGAATATCTTTCAGGTCTTTTTCATTTTCATTAGGAATTAGTATTTTTTTTACTCCTGCTCTGTGGGCAGCAAGAACTTTTTCCTTAATTCCTCCAACAGGAAGAACCATGCCCCTTAGAGTAATTTCCCCGGTCATAGCAATTTTGGGGTTTACAGGTTTTCCCAGAATTAACGAGGCCAGGGTTGTAAAAAGAGCAACTCCTGCAGATGGACCATCCTTTGGAGTAGCTCCCGAGGGTATATGAATATGTATATCATTACCTGTAAAATTGAATTGTTTGATTACATCTCCAAGTCGTGATCGTATAAGGCTTAATGAAATACGTGCAGATTCTTTCATAACATCACCCAACTGTCCAGTAAGAGTGAGACCTCCTTTACCTTCCATAAATGTTCCTTCAATAAAAAGAATGTCACCGCCTACAGGAGTCCATGCAAGGCCTGTAACCACTCCCGGAACACTGTCTTTCTGTATATCATTTAATCTGGAGATCTTTCTTCCCAAAACATCATCAAGCTTTTCTCTTGAAACAACAAAGGGAAGGGGCTCCTTCCCTGACACTATTTTTTCCGATGCAACCCGGGCAATCTTGGCTATCTGCTTCTTCAAACCTCTTACACCCGCTTCTCTTGTATATTCTTCAATTACTCCCTGTACTGCTTCCTCTTTAATCTGAAGCTGATCTGCAGTAATTCCATGTTCTTCAAGAATCTCCGGAATCAGATGGTCTCTGCCAATAATAAATTTTTCTCTGCTGGTATAACTGGAAATTTGAATAATTTCTGTTCTATCCAGAAGTGGTGCAGGGATGTTTGAAATAGAATTTGCAGTCGCTATAAAAAATACATCTGAAAGATCGTATGGTACTTCCAGATAGTGATCGGCAAAACTGTTGTTCTGCTCAGGATCAAGAACCTCAAGAAGAGCACTTGAAGGGTCTCCTGCATATGAACCCGATATTTTATCGATCTCATCAAGAACAAAAACAGGATTTTTTACCCCTGAACGGCGAATTGCCTGAATAATCCTTCCAGGAAGAGCACCTATGTAGGTTCTCCTGTGACCTCTTATTTCCGCTTCATCCCGAATTCCTCCAAGGCTGATCCTTGAATATTTTCTGTTTAGAGATTCTGCAATACTTTTGCCCAGACTGGTTTTACCTGTCCCGGGAGGGCCAACTAATAAGAGTATGGAACCCTGTTTATCCTTCTTTAATTTCATAACTGCCATGTGCTGGATAATACGTTCTTTAACTTCTGTTAAACCATAATGACGTAAATCCAGAACTTCTCTTGCTTTATCAAGGTCTACATTTTCCGGTTTGACAGTTATCCATGGCAGGTCAGTCAAAAGATCAAGATAGTTTCTTATAATTGAAGTTTCTGGGTTTCCATTTCCCTGGTTTTCAAGTTTTTTCAGCTCTCTCAGGGCGATCTTTTTAACTTCGTCCGGCATATTGGCATTTTCGATTTTTTTACTATACCCTTCTTCTTTCTCAGAGCCAGTTTCGTCTGTTTCTTTTAATTCATCCTGAATAGATTTAAGCTGTTCCCTAAGCATCATTCTTCGATAATCGTTGTGGTTTTTAGAAGAAAATTTCCTGGCCATTTCCAGCTGCATACTTATACTTTCCTTCTGTTTAAGAAGTAAATCGATAAATTTTAAACTTTTGCCTCTTAAGGATAATATCTCAAGTAGTTCCTGTTTTTCTTTTACTGGTACGGGAATGTATGGGAGGATGGAACCTATAATCTGTTCCAGAGATTTCATCTGCAATAACGGTCTTATAAACAGTTCTGCACCACTGAAATTTTTACTAAGCTCTTCAATAGTATTATGGATAAAAGAAATCATTTCAGAATGGCTCTTTTCATCAAGATCGTTGTTTACAACAAGAGGTAGATACTCAGCACTAAGATAACCATTTTTTTGCTTGAAATTTTTTACTTCCACCTCTTCCAGCGAATGAAGTACTGCTACATAACCATTATCTGCCTTTTGAATGGTTTCCAGTTTAACAAGATTTCCAATAGAATAGAATCTATTTTGAGATAAGTTTGACTTAAGATTATCTTTATCAGTTGTTAGGGCAAGGGTGAAAACCGGACCTGATTTTGTTAATTCCTCTAAAAATTGACCTGTAGTTATATCTATTTTAATCTTTGTACGAACATCTGGAAACATTACAATATCTTCCAGAGGGACAACATAAAGGGATTCATTCTTTCTATTTTCCATATTATTCTCCTGATGAGTTTTTATCAATGTTACGAAACTCATATATTACGTTATTCGTAATATAATCAGGAAAAATTTTAAAGTCCAGTTGTATTTGTATTTTTAGCCAATAGCTTTTTTAAACAGTCTGAGGAACTCTTTTTGTTCACTTTCAGTAAGAGATTTTAATAGTTCCTCACTAACTGAGGTATGGGCATTTTTTCTAAGGTTTATCATTTTTCTTCCAAGGTTTGTGAGTTTTACCTGAACCACTCTGCGATCTTCATCAATTCTTAATCGATCAATGTATTTGTTTTTTACAAGTTTGTTTGCAATACTTGTAAGTGTACTCATTGGCAGGGATAATGACTCTGCAAGCGCTCTCATAGTAAGGATGTCATTTCTATCCAGACATTCCAGAAACCGAAGATCATTGTAGTTTAGAAGGGCGATAGGTGAATTTGAACAGGTTTTTTTTTCCTGAAAGAACCGGCTTTGATAAAGTTTGAAGAAATGATCATTCAACAACAAAACTCTATCTTTAAAATTCATTTTCTTCATCTCCACCAGTAATGATACAAGAGTAAATTATTTCGATATTCGTAATATTAAAGGAATAAAAACCTGCTGTCAATAAACTTTTAGGTTTGGGTATGAGGTAATTACTTACCCTTATATTATAAGAGTAAGCATTGAGTAATATCAGATACTAAATTTCATAAGGAGTTCTAATATAAACATCTTTAACCCACTGCTGGAAAAACTCCAGGCTATGACCTCTCCAGTTATTTTTGGGATTTTCAATATCTAAATTTAATGGAAGAGGTACATCTGACCGGCCTTTTTTCAGGTCACGATTGTATTCATTAACCAGTCTGTCTGTCTCATATTCCGGATGCCCCAGGTGCATGATAAAAGACTTATCTGTTGATTCAAAAATTACATATCCAGCTTCATTGGAATGGGCCAGAAGATTTATATTTCCCTTGTCTCTTTCAGCCTCCAGAACTTTATCACTTATTCCTGCATGACGGGACTGGGGAGACATAAAAACATCATCCAGGTCTCCTGTTATTCTGTTGGTTCTATCGATATTATC
>DAOVSY010000100.1 GCA_030633365.1 Spirochaetaceae bacterium
GTAAGAGATTATGAATGTGATCTTCAAGGTATAGTAAATAATGCTGTTTATCAAAACTATCTGGAACATGCCAGACATGAGTTTTTACAGTCAGCGGATGTTGATTTTGCAAAACTCCACACAGAAGGTATAGATCCTGTTGTAACCAGAGTTGAACTGGACTACAAATATCCCCTAAAAAGTCAGGATAAATTTATTGTAGGTATTAACCTGCGAAGGGAAGGAAGGCTTAGATTTATTTTTGATCAGACAATTTTCAGGCTTTCAGATGAAAATATTATATTAGATGGTAAAATAACAGCAGTTTTCTTGCAGAATGGAAGACCTGTTAAACCGGATAATATTATTGTTGCCCTATTAGAGAGGTATAATATCATGTAGAGACAGCGATTTATCGCTTCTCTACATTCAAGGTCTCTAGGCCCCAGTATATTCCAGCACCTCTTTCCTAATAATCTCACCATATTCATCCAAAGCTTTTAAAACAATTTTCTGATTACTGTCAATCTCATTATCATTGAGGTTTTCTTCTACCTTTCTTCTAAAAAAATGGTAGTCATTTATTAGCTTTCCAGGAGGTAGGAGTAATCTTCCTGCGCAAAAACTTTTCCATTTTTTCATTGTTGTTTCATCCATGTACTCGGGGTAGTTTCTGCACTTATATCGCCAGAAAAGTTCCTGAATTCGAGTGTCCTGAAAAATAAGATTTAAATCAAAAAGTTTGTCTGCTGGTGTTGTTTTTATAATTTCAAAACTTGCCTTGTTTTTGTCCTTAAAAAAACCACCTGAATAAATTTGTAGATCCGGGTCAGCCTCAGATTTTCCATAACTGTTTTTGCTAAATATTTTAATAAAACGCTGTGTTAATAGAGGATCAGAGTTAAGCTTTTTACTGTGTCTAAAACACTTTTCCAAATCAATTCCCAATCTTTCTGCTGTTTTAACATCGACTGTTTTTACAGGGCTTAGAACCGGACACTTATTTATCTGTACCTTTACTATATGAAGATTTTCATTTTTTGGAAGTTCTTTTCTAGGTGTGAACATTCGTCTGCGTAATTCTGATTCAGATAAAGTTAGTAGTTCTTCCGGATCGTGTTTAAGATCAAAAAAATATAGGGTATTATTATTACCCGGGTCTCCGGCAATTGGAGCAACAATAGATGTACAGCCTTTTTCAGATGTAAACACAGATGAAGTATAAACAAGTGGTTCCCTGGTTTGAAGATTTATAAGCTGGCGGAGGCTGTCTTTCGTTTTATGGGAAAAAATATATTGCAGCAGCTTTGCCTGTTTTTCATAGATTAGTTTGGCCATAGCAATGGTTGCATATACATCTGCAAGTGCATCGTGGGCATTTGCATGTTCAATATTATTTGCAACAGTTAGTTTATCAAGTTTGAAAACAGGTTTGTTTTTTTCATTTTTAAGCCAATTTAAACCATCAGGTCTAAGATCATGTGCAGCTCTTACCAGATCAATTATATCCCAACGGGTATTACCATTCATCCATTCACGGCTGTAGGGGTCATGAAAATTCCTGTAATACATATTTCGAATAAATTCATCGTCAAAGTTAAGATTATTATAGCCAACAACACATGTGCCCGGAATAGAAAATTCTTCATCAATTTTTGCTATAAACTCTCTTTCAGGGATACCTTCCTCAAGAGTTTTTTGAGGGCTTATACCTGTTACCAGACAGGCCTTTGGATCAGGAACATAGTCCGGAGTAATTTTATTATAAATTACTAAAGGTTCACCAATAATTTCAAATTTATCATTTGTTCTAATTCCGGCAAACTGGGCTACTCTGTCCAGTTGAGGGTTAAGTCCAAAAGTTTCGAGGTCATACCAGTATAGTGTTTGTGCCATGATGGGATGGTAGCATAAATAATTGTATACAGCAAATGCCCAAACAGCTCCAAGAGATTGTTGTTTTAATCAAAAAAAACTGAAGGATTTGTGTTATATTTTTTTGAAAATTTTTCAATGTGATTTTTATTAAGAGGTCTTTTTCCGCTTAATATTTCACTGATAGCAGACTTTGGAGCGACATCTATTAGGTCTTTTTGTTTATGTCCATTTTGATCCATAAGGAATTTTATTACCTCTATTGGAGTTGATTCTTTAATGGGATAATGTTCATTTTCATATTTTTGGATAACATTTAATATATAATCCAGAAGTGGTTCGATTTCTTTATTTCCTTCTTCAAAAATATCTGTAAGCTTTTCAGCATACACAATAGATTCATCGAGATCTTCATCTGTATTAATTTGAATATTCAGCAAAAACTTTGACACTTTTTTTGCTTCATTATTTACAACTAAATTCATCATCTTTCAACTTCCTGTATATTTCTTTGAATATTCAGCATGAGTTAACAGTTCGCGAATAAATACTGTTTTACCCCATGTTATTCTGACAATTAATCTGTACTTGTTACCTTTTATATTGAAACAGATCAATTTATTATCAACAACCGGATCAGCAGAGGGGAAAGTTTTTCTTAGCTCAATAATATCCCAATAAGTATTCTTTTTCATAAGAGTATACCAATCTGATACAGAAGAACTGATTGAGGGATATTTTGTACAGTAATAATCTAAACTCTTTTTCTTAATGACTGTCATTTCTACCCCATACAATTGAATATCTCATTTTTTAGATTATTTGTCAACAAAAGTTCACAAAGTATGAACTTTGGATTTGGTCTGATTTACCTCATACTATATGGCAGACAAAATGAATAAAGTTTGATATAATATAATAAATCATAATTATTAGAGATATTCTCAATATAGATACTCGAAGTAATTTGTAATTCAGAATAAAAGGAAATTTATAATGGGATTAAACTGCGGTATAGTAGGGCTTCCAAATGTTGGGAAATCTACAATATTTTCTGCAATGACTTCAGCACCAGCTGAAGCTGCTAATTACCCTTTTTGTACAATAGAACCAAATGTCGGCATTGTGGCTGTTCCGGATTCCAGGCTGGATAAAATAACAAAACTTATTCCTACAGCAAAAGTTATTCCTGCTGTTGTTGAATTTGTTGATATTGCAGGTCTTGTTAAAGGAGCATCCCAGGGAGAAGGTCTCGGGAACAAATTTCTCTCTCATATAAGAGAAGTGGGAGTAATTGTTCATGTTGTAAGATGTTTTGAAGATGAAGATGTTGTTCATGTGGATAATAAAATAGATTCTGCATCTGATATTGAAACCATTAATATTGAACTGGCTTTGGCAGACCTTGAGACAGTAGATAAAAGAAAAAACAAGACTGAAAAAGCTCTAAGGGCTGCTCCTAAGGATGCAAAAAAGCAGTTAAATGCAATTTTACCTGTATTGGAAAGTTTATCAGAAGCTTTGGGTGATGGTAAACCAGCCCGGTCATTGGAATTAAGTGAAGATAAACTTGAGTTGATTTATGATATGCATCTTATAACATTAAAAAAGCAAATTTATGTTTGTAATGTGGATGAGGATTCTATAAGCACTCCAAATGAGCATGTTGAAATAGTTAGGAAAATTGCTGCAGAAGAGAATGCTGAAGTTGTGATTGTCTGCGGTCAACTGGAAGCAGAAATTGCTGCTCTTGATACTGTGGAAGAAAAACAGGAGTTTATGGAAGCATCTGGTCTGGAAAAGTCTGGAATGGATACTCTAATTCATACTGGATACAGAATGCTGGGGCTTCAAACCTTTTTTACTGCAGGAGCCGATGAAAACAGAGCCTGGACCTTTCATGCCGGGTACAAGGCTCCTCAGACTGCAGGGGTTATTCATACCGATTTCGAGAAGGGTTTTATTAAGGCAGAAGTCTATAACTGCGAAGATCTGTTTAAGTATGAAACTGAACAGAAGGTAAAGGAAGCCGGCCGACTTCGTATCGAGGGGAAAGAGTACACAGTTAAAGATGGTGATATCATGCATTTCAGGTTCAACGTTTAGAGGAGTACACAATGTTATACAGAGAATATGGAAATACTGGCAAAAAAGTTTCAGTTTTAGGATTCGGGGGAATGCGTTTTGAAAATCCATCTGATATTGATGGCTCAGCAGAAATACTACTCCATGCACTTAAGTCTGGAATAACATATTTTGATACTGCTCCTGGCTACTGTGGAGATAAATCTGAAGATATTTTTGGAACAGCAATAAAAGAAATGAAAAAAATGGACAAACCTTTTTATCTTTCTACAAAATCCAATAAACCTGATGCTGGTGATCTTCGTAGGGATCTTGAGAATTCTTTAAGGCGCTTAAATGTAGATTCAATAGATTTTTATAATTGCTGGTATGTTCTTACAATGGAAGATTGGGAAAGACGTAAAAAGGGTGGTGCTGTAGCGGCTATCCTCCAGGCAAAAGAAGAGGGTCTAATTAAACATCCTGTATTCTCCACCCATCTGCCGGGATCAGATATTCGAAAAGTAATTGAGGAAGGTTATTTCCAGGGAGTCACACTGGGCTATTCTGTAATTAATTTCCCCTATAGAGAAGAGGGTATAGCTTCTGCTGCAGAACATAATATGGGTGTAGTTGTAATGAATCCCCTTGGTGGAGGAACCATTACACAAAACCCTGATTCTTTTGATTTTATAAGGGTTCGATCTGGGCAGAATAATTTGGATGGAGCTCTTCATTTTTTAATGAATAATAAAGATATTTCGGTTATGCTTACCGGGTTTCGAAACAAAAATGATATAGATACAGCAGTTGCATCTGTAGATGCTTTTAAACCTTACACAAAGGAAGAAATTGATATTATTCGTAAACATATAGACAGTGATTTTGATAATCTTTGTACTACATGTATGTATTGCAATAACTGTCCTGTAGATATTCCTGTCTGGAAATTTGTTGAGACTGCAAATGGCTTGTACTATGATGCTGATGGAAGTTTGGCAGACCGCTTAAAGTATCATTGGGGAACTGATATAAGTGTTCTGGAAATGTGTACAGAATGCAGATTGTGCGAAGATGTCTGTACCCAGCACCTGCCAATTCTTGAACGCTTTGAAGAACTTAAAGTTGCTGTAGGGGAGCAATAAATACAAATGGAACGGGATGAGTTGTTTTCTATAGTAGATCTAATTCTCAATCATTCCAATGATGGAGATATAGAGGTTCTAATGGAAGCAATTAAGAGAAGAGCCAAGGGGCGTAACAGCGGTACATTCCGGGGAATAAATCCGGAACGTTTGGCAAAAGAATCTGCAGCTGTTCTTAACAAGCAAATGAGTTATTCTGTTGATGGTGTCAGAAAAATGATTCAGGATTTTGCTGTTGATATAATTCAAAAAGAGGCCCCTGAACTGGATGAGTCCCAAATTAAAGATCTTATGGATTCATGGGTTCCTGACCCTTCTCAAAGAAAGGCAAAAAAGAATATGGCTCCTGTGCCCAATGATGTCTTATTAACTATGATAAGACAACTTCTTGCCTACAGTGTTGGGACAATGTCAGCTTCAGAACAAACCGAACTCTATAATAATATTCCAGACTGGCAAAAAGAATACTGGAGTCGTCTTCCTGATGGAATCAGAGATGTTTTAACACTTTTTCTAAAGGGTTCTATAGATGAGGAATCCTGCTGGTCTCAGGTATATTCAGTTCTAAATTTAGAGTGATTGTATATTAAGAACAGAAGGTATGGTTCTAACACATTTTATAATTTTTTTATAATCAGTTTTATTATCAAGTTCCATAGTAAAGCTTCCGCTTAGCTTTCCCCTTTCATCTTCTTCAAGGCGACCTTCTATAAGGTGACCCTTATATTTTCTTACAGCACCTTCAATTTCGGAGAATAGATCAGAAGTCATTTTAGATTGAACTTTAAATCTGTGAATCTCTCTTGGCGAAACAGCTTCCCACTCTACATCAATACATCTATCCTTAATTTCTGATATATTTTTTAAATTGGGGCAATCTTTCCTGTGGACAATAATTCCTCTGCCTCTGGATATATAACCGATAATATCATCCCCGGTTGTCGGTTGACAGCATCCGGCTATACTTATCATCATGTTTTTTTCATCACCAATCTTAAAGGTAAGCATTGCCTGGTCTAGAACTTGTTTTATTATGGTTTGCTTTTTATCCGGTTCCTCAATCTTTGGAACGGGAATATCTTTTTCCGGAATTTCCTTAGGAGCCTTTTTTTTCTTTGCAATAATATTTTTATCTATAAACAGGTTTTCTTCATGTTTATTCAGCCAATGGCGGATTTTATTTTTAGCTCTTGTTGTTGCAACAAATCGTAACCAGTTCACATGAGGTTTTGCAGAATTTGCAGTCATTATTTCAATGACCTGTGTATTTTTTAATGCCTGGTTTAATGGAATTATTGAACCATCTGCCTTGGCTCCTATGGTATGGGCTCCAATCTCTGTATGTATATGAAAAGCAAAATCTATAGCTGTAGAATTTTTAGGAAGCTCAATTATGTGGCCATTTGGAGTAAAAACATAAATAGAATCCCGTAAAAATTCTCTTCGTATATCTGCAAGAAATTCATCAGATCCGGTCTTAGCACCATCCCATTTTTTGAATCTGTTTATAATTGGATGGATATCTGAATTTATCCTTTTCCCGGTACCTTTATATATCCAATGTGCTGCAACTCCATATTCAGCAGTAGAGTGCATATCTTCTGTTCTAATTTGAATTTCAGTTATTCTTCCACCATAACACATAACACTTGTATGAAGACTTTGATACTGGTTGGCTTTCGGCATAGCTATGTAATCTTTAAATCTGCCCTCAATAGGAGGCCACAATTTGTGGACAATTCCAAGGAGTGTATAACATTCATTGTTTGTTTTACAAAGTATTCGAATCCCAAGGAGGTCATAAATTTCACTAATATCTTTTTTTCTGCTTTTCATTTTTCTATATATTGAATATATATGTTTTGCCCTTGTACTTGCAGTAATTCTAAGACCCTCTTTTGCCGCAGTCTTAAGAATAGTGAGTTCTGCTTTTTTAAGATAATTACTTTTCTCTGATTTTTTTGATGCAATATAACTGTCTATATAATCATATGTAGTAGGGTTTAAATGTTTAAGGGCCAGATCTTCAAGTTCTGCTTTCATCCAGGATATACCCAGTCTGTCTGCCAAAGGAGCATATATTTCAAGACATTCACCGGCAATGGATTTTCTTTTCTTTTCTGGTAAAAATTCAAGGGTACTCATGTTATGAAGTTTATCTGCCAGTTTTATTATTATTACACGAATGTCCTTAGCCATAGCAAGCAGCATTTTTCTAATTGTTTCAGCTTCCTGTATAGACTTACTTTTTGCTTTTAGAATGGATATTTTAGTAACACCTTCCACCATATTGGCTACTTCTTTACCATACCGTCTTTTTATCTCATTAAAAACTATATTAGTGTCTTCCAGAACATCATGAAGTAAGGCAGAAATTATAGTATCAGTGTCCATATTCATATCAATTAAAATTTCTGCTACCCGAAGTGGATGGATAAAATAGGGTTCTCCACTGGCTCTTTTTTGATCCTGGTGGAGGTCTTTAGCCCATTCAGCAGCATCCATTATTTTAGACTGATCTTTTTCGTTAAGACCGGAGAGTTTTGAATTAAATATTTTTAACTGATTTCTCATATTTACTTTCTTTGTCCTAAAGTTACTCTGTTTCTTCCTGAAAGATCTTTTACTATCCTGGTATTGTAGAATTTACTGGATTCCAGCAAACGCTTTATTGCTTCTGTTTGATCAATACTGGATTCTATTAAAAGATAAGCATTTTTTTCAAGGTAATCAGGAGCCTTAGTAATTATTTTTTTTATATAATCAAGACCGTCCTTTCCACCTCTAAGTGCCATTCCCGGTTCAGGCCAGGCATTATCCATCATATTATCTGTTTCTTTATCGGTTAAGTAGGGAGGGTTTGTTATAATCATATTAAACTTACCTTCTATTTTATCAAATAGATCAGATTTGATGGTTCTTAATTCTTTTCCCAGAATTATCCTGCAATTTTTTTTGCAGACTTCAAGGGCTTTTATAGATAAATCAGAACATTGGATGTTAATTTCAGGCAAAGTATGTTTTAGAGCTATAGCCAGTGCTCCGGAACCGGTACAAAGGTCAAGAACAGACTTATGTTGAGTAGATTCTTGAAGTAAAGCTACTGCTGTTTCAACCAGGGTTTCTGAGTCCGGTCTGGGAACCAGAACATTTTTGTCAACATAAAAATTAAGACCATAAAATTCTTTTCGATTTATTAGATAAGAAACAGGTTGGTTTGATATTCTTTTAATTAAAATTTCATTAAAAGCATCTTCATTTTTTTTAGTTATACTGTCTGGATAGGATGCAAGAAGTTCTTCTTTTGATATATTAAGCACAAAAGCGAGTAAAACCATAGCATCCAAAAAGGGTGTTTCCAATGTTGAATCCGAATTCTTAAGTAATGAAGTCCCCTCTGTAAGGACTTCTCTTATTCTTCTCATCCTTCCTGAAGAGCTTCCTGGTTCGCTGAAAACTGGAGACCATTTATTAGCTCAATCATATCTCCCTGCATAACATATTCCAATTTATATAGGGTTAGATTTATTCTATGATCTGTTACTCTGTTCTGAGGGTAATTGTAGGTTCTTATTCTTTCTGATCTGTCTCCGCTGCCAACCTGGCTTTTACGGTTTTCTGAACGCTCCTGTGCCTTTTTTTCAGCATCAGCCTCATATAATCTTGCCCTGAGCACTCTGAATGCTTTAGCCTTGTTTTTAATTTGTGATTTTTCGTCCTGACATGTAACTACAAGTCCTGTTGGCAGGTGAGTAAGACGTACTGCAGAATCTGTAGTATTTACACTTTGCCCTCCAGGTCCTGATGATCTGTAAACATCTATCTTTATCTCTTCATTTTTTATCTGTATGTCTGTTTCTTCTGCTTCCGGGAGTACAGCCACAGTAACAGCAGATGTATGTACCCGTCCTCCGGATTCAGTTGCTGGTACTCTTTGAACCCGATGAACACCACTTTCATATCTAAGGGTTCCATATACTTCTTTGCCTGAA